>NZ_JBDHZL010000055.1:0-17095 GCF_039811905.1 Nigerium sp.
GCCGCCGTCGGCCCGCCGGGGCGCCTCGTGCTCGACCTGGCCGCGTCCGTCGCCCCCGACGGCGGGGCGGGGCTGCTGGCCGCCTTGGGCGCGTCGGCGTCCGGGGGGCGGCTGGACGCCGGGCTCGCCGGGCTGACCGGCCTCGACGCCGTGGACCTCTCGCCGGCGCTCCGTCGCCTGCGGGGCGCCGGGCTGGTGGGCGTCCTGCCGGTGGGGCAGGCGTCCGACCTGCTGTTGGGCCTGCGCGGGCTCGCGTCCCGGCGGGGCCGGGACGCGGGGCTCGATCCCCCCAGCCTCCTGGCCGCGGACGACGGGCTCGCGCGGCTCGCCCGCGCCCTCGGCATCGAGGACGCCCCCGGCGCCGGTGCGTGCGGCGGGGCGGGCCTGGCGATCCTCGCGCTGGGCGGCGTCCTCACGACCGGGGTCGGCCTGTGCGCCGAGGCCGCGGGGTTGGAGGCGACGGCGTCCCGGGCGGACATCGTGGTGACGGGCGCCGACACGATCGGCTTCGCGGACCGCGGCGGCCCGGTGGTGCGGGAGGTCGCGGCGCTGGCCGAGCGGGCCTTGCGCCCGTGCGTGGCCGTGGCGCGGGAGGTGAGCGTCTCGGCCCGCGAACTGCGCACGTTCGGGATCGAGTCGGCTCATCCGCTCGGCGGCGAGGCAGAAATGGACGCCGACGAGTTGACGCGGCGGGCGTCCGGGGTGGCGCGCACGTGGACGTGGTGACCATGGCTTGACCGTTTCCCTACAATGGCCGGGAATAATCCGCGAAGGCAGCGAGGTTGAATCGCTGAACCGCCTCACCGAAGTGGAGAGTGAACATGAGTGTTGACAGCCAGCCCATCGCCGACGGGATCGTCCTGACCGAGGTCGCCGCCAACAAGGTGAACGACCTGCTCGCGAACGAGACGGAAGACGACTTGTCGCTGCGCATCTCGGTGGCCCCCGGTGGCTGCTCGGGTCTGCGGTACCAGCTCGCCCTCGACGACCGTGCGCTCGACGGTGACGTCGTCAAGGAGTACTTCGGCGTCAAGGTCGTCACCGATCGCATGAGCGCCCCGTACCTGAACGGCGCGACGATCGATTTCGTCGACACGATCGAGCAGCAGGGCTTCACCATCGACAACCCGAACGCGCAGGGTTCGTGCGCGTGTGGCGACAGCTTCCACTGAGCGGGCATCGCCCCGCGTCAGCGCGTCAAGCCGCGAAAAAACTTCCATCCCGCCGCTTCCGGGGAAGCGGCGGGATGGGTGCTTAAGTTAGTGTGTCGCAAGGAGTTCCCAAGCCCCGCCAACACCCCCATGTCCAGGCGTGACGGGCGGCGGGTCAGACCGGTGAAAGGGCGTGACGTGGGTCGCAGAGCACACCTAACCCCGCGGAAGGCAGCGGTCGCCGCGGCCGGCGGGTTGACGGCGCTGGTGCTGACAGGCTGCAGTCAGTCAACCGTGCAGCAGTGGGGCCGTGTCGGCCTCCCCGAGTCGGCGAGCGATCGCGCGCCGTTCATCGGGCACCTGTGGCAGGGGGCGTGGATCGCCTCGATGGTCATCGGCGTCCTGGTCTGGGGCCTGATCTTCTGGTGCATCTTCCGCTACCGCCGCAAGCATGCGGATGAGTTGCCGCGACAGTCGCGCTACAACATCCCGCTCGAGTTCATGTACACCCTGGTCCCGCTGATGATCATCGGCGTCCTGTTCTACTTCACGGTGATCGCGCAGGACGGGGTGACCCGCAAAGAGCATGCGCCTCAGCACACGGTGAACGTCATCGGGCAGAAGTGGTCGTGGACGTTCAACTACATGGAGGAGAGCAACCCGCAGGTCGGGGCGGTCGTCCACGAGGTCGGCACGCTGGAGAAGATCCCGACCCTGGTGCTCCCCGTGAACCAGTCGGTGCGGTTCAACCTGAACTCGGCCGACGTCATCCACTCGTTCTGGGTGCCCGACTTCTACTACAAGCTGGACGTCATCCCCGGCCGCACGAATAGCTTCGACGTGACCCCGACGAAGGAGGGCACGTTCCTCGGCAAGTGCGCCGAGCTGTGCGGCACCTACCACGCGGCGATGCTCTTCAACGTCCGCGTCGTGAGTGAGGCCGAGTACAACCAGTACCTCGCAGGCCTGCGCACCAACGGCCAGACCGGCGAGATCAAGCCCCCGTCGTTCCCGACGACCGGGCCGGTGCTGAAGGAGGAGCAGAACCGATGAGCACTGCTGCACGGGTCGAAGCCCCGGTCACCACCACCACCGCCCGTCGCAAGGCGAGCTACGGCGCGCTGGCGATGCGGTTCCTGACGACGACCGACCACAAGCTGATCGGCCAGATGTACCTGTGGACGGCCCTGGCCTTCTTCGGCTTCGGCGGCCTGCTGGCGCTGGCGATCCGCGCCGAACTGGCGTTCCCGGGCCTGCAGTACCTGCACTACGAGACGTTCAACCAGTTCTTCACGATGCACGGCACGATCATGCTGCTGATGTTCGCGACGCCGATGTTCTCGGCCTTCGCGAACGCGATCATGCCGATCCAGATCGGGGCGCCCGACGTTGCGTTCCCGCGCCTCAACGCGTTCGCCTACTGGCTGTTCCTGTTCGGCTCGCTGATGGCGTGCAGCGGCTTCCTCAGCCCCGACGGCGCGGCGTCCTTCGGCTGGTTCGCCTACGTGCCGCTGAGCGACGCCATCAACACGCCCGGCGTCGGCGGCGACCTGTGGCTGATGGGCCTGTACCTGCTCGGCCTGAGCTCCATCATGGGCGCGGTGAACTTCATCACGACGATCGTCACCATGCGCGTGCCCGGCATGACGATGTTCCGCATGCCGATCTTCACCTGGAACATCCTGGTGACCTCGATGATGATCCTCATCGCCTTCCCGGTGCTGGCCGCCGGCCTGATGGCGCTGGAGGCCGACCGACGGCTCGGCATGCACATCTTCGACGCCGCGACGGGCGGGCCGATCCTGTGGCAGCACCTGTTCTGGTTCTTCGGGCATCCCGAGGTGTACATCATCGCGCTGCCGTTCTTCGGCATCGTCACCGAGATCCTGCCGGTGTTCAGCCGTAAGCCGGTCTTCGGCTACATCGGCCTCGTCGCCGCCACGCTGGCGATCGGCGCTCTCTCCATCGCGGTGTGGGCGCACCACATGTTCGTCACCGGCGCGGTGAACCTGCCGTTCTTCTCGTTCATGACGTTCACGATCGCCGTCCCGACCGGCGTGAAGTTCTTCAACTGGATCGGCACGATGTGGGGCGGGTCCATCCGGCTCGACACGCCGATGCTGTGGTCGGTCGGCTTCCTGACGACGTTCCTGTTCGGCGGCCTGACCGGCATCATCCTCGCGTCGCCGCCGCTCGACTTCCAGGTGTCCGACACGTACTTCGTGGTCGCCCACTTCCACTACGTGCTCTTCGGCACCGTCGTGTTCGCGATGTTCGCCGGGTTCTACTACTGGTGGCCGAAGTTCTACGGGCGGATGCTCGACGAGAAGTGGGGCAAGGTGCACTTCTGGCTGCTGTTCATCGGCTTCCACACCACCTTTCTCGTGCAGCACTGGCTGGGCGTCGATCGCATGCAGCGGCGCATCGCCGACTACCTGCCGGGCGAGGGGTTCACGTTCCTCAACCAGGTGTCCACCGTCGGCGCGTTCCTGCTGGGCGTCTCGATGTTGCCGTTCTTCTGGAACGTCTGGATCAGCCGGAAGCACCCGAAGGTCGAGGTCGACGACCCGTGGGGCTGGGGCCGCTCGCTGGAGTGGGCCACCTCCTGCCCGCCGCCGCGGCACAACTTCACGGAACTGCCGCGCGTCCGCTCCGAGTCGCCCGCGTTCGACATGAACCATCCCGAGGCCGCGGCCGAAGACGCGCGTGTGCCCGCCCTGCCGGGCCCCGCCGACGCCGTCGGCAAGGGGCTCGAGTCCGCCGAGTCGAAGGAGCAGTAACCGATGAAGGTGCAGTCGAAGCTGTTCCTGTGGATGGCCGTCTTCTTCTTCGCGCTGTCCGGCGTCTACGCTTTCGCGACGATGACCTCGGATCGGCACATCGAGCCGATCGGGCTGACGGTCTTCATCCTCACCGGCCTCATGTGCGCCATGATCTTCGGATACATGGCCGTGACCACCCGCCACATGGACGATCATCCCGAGGACGACCGCGACGGCGAGATCGTTCAGGGCGCCGGCCAGCTCGGGTTCTTCCCGCCCACGAGCATCTGGCCGTTCTGGTGCGCGCTCGTGCTGGCCGTCATGCTGCTCGGCCCGGTGTTCGGCTGGTGGATCACGATCCTCGGCGGCGCGCTCGGTGTCTGGGCCGTCTGCGGCTGGTGCTACGAGTTCTACGTCGGCGAGTACCGCCACTGAGAAACCTGCTGTCACGCACGATCGCCGGCCCCTGAGGGGCCGGCGATCTGCGTTCGTGGGCTACGCGCGGGCGCCCGGGGTCTGCGGCCCTGGCCGCTGCGCGGGGCGCGCCAGGCCGCGGCCGTCATGGCCGCGCCGCCCCGGCCGCGCTCACCAACTGACGTGCAGGGGGCGTCCCTCTTCGTAGCCCGAGCGCGACTGGACGCCGACGTTCGCGCGGACGTGGAAGTCTTCCAGCGTGCGGGCCCCGGCGTACGTGCACGACGACCGGACGCCGGTGACGATGAAGTCGATGAGATCCTCCACCCCGGGGCGCTGCGGATCGAGGTACATGCGCGAGCTCGAGATGCCCTCCTCGAACAGCTCGGCCCGGGCGCGCTCGAAGAACGACTGCTCGCGCGTCCGCGAGCGCACGGCTCGCGCGGACGCCATCCCGAACGACTCCTTGTAGGCGCGCCCCTGCGCGTCGTGCAGGAGCGTCCCCGTGGACTCGTAGGTGCCGGCGAACCACGACCCGATCATCACGGCGCCTGCGCCGGCAGCGAGGGCGAGCGCGACGTCGCGCGGGTGCCGGACGCCCCCGTCGGCCCAGATCGCCTTGCCGAGGTCGCGGGCGGTCGCCGCGCAATCCATCACGGCCGAGAACTGCGGACGCCCCACCCCCGTCTGCATGCGCGTCGTGCACATCGCGCCGGGCCCGACGCCGACCTTCACGACGTCGGCGCCGGCTTCGATGAGGTCGGTGGTGCCCTCCGAGGTGACGACGTTGCCGGCGACGATGGGGACGCGGCGTCCGGTGGCCTTCTCGTGGGCGTCCCGGACGCCCCGGACGAGCGTCAGGGCGCTCAGCATGCGCTCCTGGTGCCCGTGGGCCGTGTCCATCACCAGGACGTCGGAGCCGGCCTCCAGGACCGCCTCAGCGCGCCCCTGGACGTCGCCCGAGATGCCGACCGCCGTGCCGACGCGGAGCCGGCCGTCGGCGTCCACGGCGGGGGAGTAGAGCGCCGAGCGCATCGCACCCTTGCGCGTGAGGACGCCGACCACCTGCTCGTGATCGTCGACCGCCACCGCGATGCGCTGGCGCCGGTCGGTGAGCTGGGTGAAGACGTCGACGGGGGCGGTGTCGGGGGCGACGGTGATCATCTCCGACCGCATGATCTCGTGCGCCTGCACGAACCGGTCGAGGCCCTCCAGGTCGGCCTCGTGGATCACCCCGGCGAGGTGCCCGCCGTCGAGCACCACCGCCATGCCGTGGGCGCGCTTGGGCAGCAGAGCGAGCACCTCGCCGACCGTGTCGTCGGGCCGGACGTGGACCGGCGACTCGAAGACCGGGTGCGCGTTCTTCACGCGGCGGATGGAGTTGGCGGCGATGCCGGCGGGCACATCTTGCGGGAAGATGGCGACGCCCCCGCGGCGCGCCACCGTCTCGGCCATGCGGCGGCCCGAGATGGCGGTCATGTTCGCCACCACGAGGGGGAGCGGCAGGCGGAGCCCGTCGGTGCTGGTGAGATCGACGTCCATGCGCGAGCGGACGCTGGACCGCGTCGGAGACATGAACACATCGTCGTAGGTCAGGTCGTAATCCGGCCTTGAGGTGGTGAAACGCACCTCAGCAGCCTACAACGCGCAGCAAAGACGGGGGCCGACGCGCAGTGCGTCGGCCCCCGTCAGGGTGCTGTCGTGTCAGCGGTGGGCGTCCACCGAGTCGTCCAGCTCGGCGGCCTTGGTGGACGCCTCGATGTCGGACGGCTCCGCGTCGTGGCCGTGGTGCTGGGCCTCCTCCAGCGCCGCGCGGGACGGCTTGGGGATGTCGTGGCCGAAGTACCACTGGGACAGCCGGGCGCGCAGCTTGCTGTGCTTGACCGGCTTGCCGTCGGCGTCCACCGTGTCGGCGGCCGTCAGCGGTTCGTACTGCTTCTGCTGGGAGATCGCCCAGGCCGCGTCGGCGTCCAGCGGCTCGTGCGGCTCGGAGTAGCCGCCGACCGCCGAGCGCTCGATGATGCCCGACTCGCCGCCGTGCAGCAGGCGCTCGCGGTCGCGCCGCTGCAGGGCGATGCAGATGCGCTTGGTGACGATGAACGCGATGACCGGGGCGACGAACACGGCGACCCGCATGAAGTACGTGACCGCGTTCAGCGACACCTTGAAGTGCGTGGCGACGATGTCGTTGCCGCCGGCGATCCAGAACATGCCGTAGCACGTCATGCCGGCGACGCCGAGGGCGGTGCGCGTCGGCACGTCGCGCGGGCGGTCGAGCAGGTGATGCTCGGACTTGTCGCCCGTGATCCACTGCTCGATGAACGGGTACAGGGCGAGGCTGGTGAACAGCAGCCCCATCATGCCGACGCCGGGCAGGAAGATGTTCCACGACCAGGTGGTCGGGCCCCAGTGGGACTCCCAGCCCGGGATGATGCGCAGCGCGCCCTCGACGAAGCCCATGTACCAGTCGGGCTGGCTGCCCGCCGTGACCTGCGCCGGGTTGTACGGGCCGAACGCCCACACCGGGTTGATCGACATGGTGGCGCCCATCAGGATGAGCATGCCGAACACGATGAAGAAGAAGCCGCCGGCCTTCGCCATGTACACGGGGAACAGCGGGTAGCCGACCACGTTGTTGTTCGTCCGGCCGGGGCCGGGGAACTGCGTGTGCTTGTGGTAGACGAGCATCGCCATGTGGCCGCCGATGAGGGCCAGCAGGATGCCCGGCACCAGCAGGATGTGCACCATGTAGAGCCGCGAGATCAGGATGCTGCCCGGGAACTCCCCGCCGAACACGAAGAACTCTGCCCACGTGCCGATGATCGGGATCGAACGGATCAGGCCGTCCACGAACCGCAGGCCGGTGCCCGACAGCAGGTCGTCGGGCAGCGAGTAGCCGGAGAAGCCCGCGATCAGCGAGAGCGACATGAGGCCGACGCCGATGAGCCAGTTCAGCTCGCGCGGCTTGCGGAACGCGCCGGTGAAGAAGACGCGCAGCATGTGCGCGGTCATCGCGGCCACGAACAGCAGGGCGGCCCAGTGGTGGATCTGCCGCACGAGCAGGCCGCCCCGGACGTCGAAGCTGATGTTCAGCGTCGACTCGAACGCCTCCGACATCGGCAGCCCACGCATGAGCTGGTAGGTGCCGGTGTACTCGATCTCGGCCATGGACGGCTTGAACCAGATCGTGAGGAACACGCCGGTCAGCAGCAGCACGATGAAGCTGTAGAGCGCGATCTCGCCGAGCAGGAACGACCAGTGGTCGGGGAAAACCTTCCGCAGACCGAACTTCACGATCTTGCCGACGCCGACCCGGTCGTCCAGCCAGGCCGCCGGGCCGTTGAACGACCGGACGCCCGACTCCTCGGGCGGGACGCTCGGCTCGTCGTACTCGGACGCCGTGGCGATCTTTGCGGGCCTTGCCATTAGCGGTCGCCCTCCTTGTAGTCGTGGCGGGAGTCACGCTCGAAGTAGCTCGGCCCCACCGGGACGGTGAAGTCGCTCTTCGCGATCAGGTAGCCCTCGGCGTCCGTCGTGATCGGCAGCTGGGGGAGCGAACGCGCCGCCGGCCCGAAGACCACGACGCCGGAGTCGCCCAGGTCGAACGTGGACTGGTGGCAGGGGCACAGCAGGTGATGCGTCTGCTGCTCCCACAGCGAGATGGGGCACCCGACGTGGGTGCAGATCTTGCTGTAGGCCAGGATGCCGCCGACCTGCCAGTCGCGCCGGCTGTTGGGGATCTTGATCGTGTTCGGGTCCATCCGCACCACGACCAGCGCCGCCTTCGCCTTCTCCACCTGGAACTCGGCCCCGTGCAGGTCGGGCAGGTTCGCCGGTTCGGCGTTCACGAGCTGGCCGATCTCCAGATCGGCCGGACGCAGCGGCAGGTAGTTCACGTCGTTCACGATCCGGACGCCTTCGGCCCAGATGGTCTTCTCGATCGTCTCGCGGCGGACCGCGTTGGTCGGCCACGGGCCCATGTCGGCGAGCATGACGACCGCGGGCACCGCGACGATGCCGAGCGCCCCGCCGAGGCTGCCCAGGATGAGCTTGCGGCGTCCGACCCGCGATTCCGTGATGCCGGCGTTCACCGCGGTGAGCGCCGCATCGCGCGTCTCGGCGTCGCTGGACGCCGGGTGACGCTCCTCGGAGATCTCGACGTCGCTCATGATCTCGCGCGCCCAGGTGACGGCCCCGATGCCGATCAGCATCACGGCGAGGCCGCCGGTGAGGCCGAGCAGCAGCGTCTGGCCCTGGAACTCGTTGCCGAAGATGCTGACCGACCAGTGCCGGGGGACGGCGAAGTAGATCACCACGAACGCGATGGCGAGGATCGGCACCAGGCCGAACATCGTGACGATCTTGCGGTAGGAGCGATTGCCGGCCGCCTCGGAGGCGTCCGTGTAGCGCTCGACGTGCGGCTCGATGCCCGGGTCGTCGACGGGGTACTGGTCGTACACCTCGACGTCGGCGGGGGTGGTGTCGTGTCGGCTCATCGGGCGCGGGCTCCTCGGGATGCGATCCAAACGGCGAACAGGGACAGGCCTCCGATGCCGATCACCCAGGCGAAGAAGCCCTCGGTGACGGGGCCGATCGAGCCGAGGGTGAAGCCACCGGTGGGGCCGCTCTCCAGGGTCTTGAGGTACCCGATGATGGACGCCAGGTCCTTGTCGGGGATGGCGCCGGCCGAGAACACCGGCATCTGCTGCGGGCCGGTGCGGACGGCCTCGTAGATGTGCAGCGGCTCGACGCCGTGCAGCGGCGGGGCGTACTTGCCCTCGGGCAACGCGCCGCCGGCCCCGGACGCGTTGTGGCACGCGGAGCAGTTGGTGCGGAACAGCTCGCCGCCGCGCGCCAGATCCTCATCGGTCAGGTTCGCGTAGTCGTAGGCCGACGAGTTCGGGATCGACGGGCCGGGGCCCAGCGTCGCCACGTAGGCGGCCAGCTGGGAGATCTCCTCGGCCGTGTAGGTGTTCACCCGGCGCGGCGCCTGCGCGCCGGGGCGCGCCATCGGCATGCGCCCGGTCGACATCTGGAAGTCGACCGCCGCCGAGCCCACGCCCACGAGGGAGGGACCCTGCTGCGTGCCCTCGCCGTTCAGCCCGTGGCACGACGAGCACGTCACGGCGAACAGGTTCTTGCCGGCCGCCACCTGCTCGGAGGTGCCGTTGTCGGCGGCGACCTGCGGGAGGGGAGCGAAGGCCGTGTAGAACGCGCCCATCAACAGGAACGCGAAGACGAGCAGCAGCGGTTTCGCCGCCTTGTGGCGCCTTCGGGTCGTCAGGAATTTCATGGATTCCCTTTCTCAGCGCGGGGCGCGGTCAGCGGAGGATGTAGATGACGAAGAAGAGGATGATCCAAACGACGTCGACGAAGTGCCAGTAGTACGACGTGACAATGGCGTGCACCGCCTGCTCGTGGGTGAACCGACGGGCGATGTAGGTGCGGCCGAGCATCAGCAGGAAGGCGACGAGGCCGCCGAGCACGTGCAGGCCGTGGAAGCCGGTGGCGATGAAGAACGCGGACGTGTAGGCGTTCGTGGAGGGGATGAAGCCCTCGCTCGCGAGCGTGGCGTACTCGAAGCTCTGGCCCCCGATGAAGATCGCGCCCATCACGAAGGTGAGGATGTACCACTCGCGCAGGCCCCACTTGGCGACGTTGAAGATCGAGCCGGTACGGCCGACGATGCCGCGCTCGGCCTTGAAGACGCCCAGCTGGCAGGTGACCGAGCTGAGCACCAGGATGACCGTGTTGATGGTCGACAGCCACGGGAACCGGATGCCGAACCAGTCGTTCATGAAGTGGGCGGTGCCCCACTGCCACATGGTCTCCTGGCCCGGCTCGACCATGGCGGTGGTGACGTTGCGCAACGAGAAGTACGCGGCGAAGAGCGCGGCGAAGAACATGAGCTCGCTCGCCAGCCACACGATCGTGCCCACCGCGACCATGTCGGGGCGGCCCTTGATGCCGCGCAAGCGGGGTGGGGCCACGGGGTGGAGGGCGCCATGAGGGATCGCCGCAGCTGCGCTCAACTTCTCAGAATGTGCCACGGCGTCATTATTACTTGTCGGGCCCCGCCGGGTCACGCCCAGACCGACCTTTCGCCAAAATCCGGTCGTCAGGGCCGGTTGCGGCGTCCACGCCCGGCCGGGGAGGGCCCGGGTGTGGAGTTCGCGGACGCCGCCCTCGCGAATCGTCCTAGAGTGGCTACGATGCAACCCAGACCCACGGATCTCAGGACGGGCACATGAGCGATCAGACGCAGCCGAGCGACAAGGCGACGGTCTTGCTGTACTCCGACGACCGAACGGTCCGCGAGCAGGTCAGGCTGGCCCTGGGCCGGCGGATCGCCGCGGATCTGCCCGACATCGAGGTGTTCGAGTGCGCCACCCAGCCGGCGGTCATCAAGGCGCTGGACGCGGGGGGCATCGATCTGTGCATCTTCGACGGCGAGGCCGTGCCGCTCGGCGGCATGGGGCTCTGCCGGCAGGTGAAGGACGAGGTGGTCGGCTACCCGCCGATCCTGCTCCTGGTCGCCCGCGTGGCGGACGCCTGGCTCGCGACCTGGTCGCGGGCGGACGCCGTGGTTCCCTACCCGATCGACCCCCAGCGTCTGCCGGACGCCGCGGCGCGTCTGCTGCGCGACCGGCTCGGAGCGGAGGCCACCCGCTGATGTCGTTCACATGGCCCGACGTGCTCACCGGACTCGTCGGGGGTGTCGACCTGGACGCCGCGGCGGCGTCCTGGGCGATGGACGAGATCCTGTCCGGCAACGCGACGCCGGTCCAGATCGCCGGCTTCATGGTCGCGCTGCGCGCCAAGGGCGAGACGGTCGAGGAGATCTCGGGGCTGGCGTCCGGGATGCTGGAGCACGCGCGTCCGATCGATCTGCCGACCGACGCGGTCGACATCGTCGGCTCCGGCGGCGACCGGGCGCGCACGGTCAACATCTCCACGATGGCGGCGATCGTCGCCGCGGCCGCCGGCGCCCGCGTGGTCAAGCACGGCAACCGGGCGGCGTCCTCCGCGTGCGGCACGGCCGACTGCCTGGAGGCGCTCGGCGTCGTACTCGACCTGCCCGCCGACAAGCAGCCCGCGGTGTTCGCGGAGACGGGCATCGTGTTCCTGTTCGCGTCCCACTACCACCCGTCGCTGCGGCACGCCGCCGTCCCGCGGCGCGAGCTGGGCATCTCCACGACGTTCAACTTCCTCGGGCCGCTGGCGAACCCGGCGCGCCCGCAGGCGCAGGCCGTCGGCGTCGCCGACGCGCGGATGGCCGGCCTGATGGCCGGCGTCCTGGCGGGTCGCGGGCACCGCGGCATGGTCTTCCACGGCGGCGACGGGCTCGACGAGTTGACCACGACCACCGCGAGCGACCTGTGGCTGTTCTCGGGCGGGCGCACGGTCACGACGCGGCTCGACCCGGCCGACCTCGGCATCCCGCGCGCGGAGCCGGCCGACCTCGTCGGCGGCGAGCCGCCGGTGAACGCCGCGATCGCGCGCGAGACTCTGGCCGGCAAGCGCGGTCCGGTGCGCGACATCGTGTTGCTGAACGCGGCCGCGGCGCTGCTGGCGTTCGACGGTCCCGACCTCGACGAGCCGGCGGGGCCGCAGTTCGCCGGACGCTTCGAGCGGGCGGCCGCCGCGATCGACGACGGCCGCGCGACGGCCCTGCTCGATCGCTGGGTGGCCGTCACCCAGGCCGCGCGCGACTGAGCGCGCGGCGTCCTCTCACCCGCCGAGAGCCCACCGCAGCGCGAGGGCGAGAAACGGCCCGGCGAGCAGCGCCGGGCCGTAGGCGAAGGGCCCGTCATGGCCGCGGGCGAGGCGGCGTCCGACGCTCCAGGCCGCCCCGAGCAGCGTGCCGAGCAGCACCGAACCGGCGACGAGATCGAGGGACTCCAGGCCGGTGACCGCGCCGATGGTCGCGGCGAGGCGGACGTCGCCGAAGCCGAGCCCGCGCGACAGCCGCCAGAACACCCAGAAAAACCCGCCGAGGGCCGCGGCGCCCGCCGCCGCGCTGAGCAGCGGCCCCACGGACGCCGTCGTGGCCGCTGCCACGATCGCCCCGGCCGCCGCGACGAGCCAGCCCGCCACCGCCAGCACGCGGGGGAGATAGGTGGTGCGCAGATCGATCGCGCAGGCGAGCACCGACACGGTCGTCAGGGACGCCCACGCGATCCAGTGGGACGCCGGCGTCCGGGCGACGACGAGGAGGTTCGCCGCGAGGGACGCCGCGAACACGCCGGCCGCGAAGCCGGGGCCGGCCAACGCGGCGTAGGGGGTCTTGGAGGCGACGTCGGGGTCGTCCAGCGGCTCGGGCAGTTGCCGGAGCACCGGCCCGGACGCGAGCGCGGTCACCAGCGCGAGCGCGAACGCGATCCCGACGGCCACCGCGGGCGGGACCACGAGCCCAGGCCCGGGGAGGGGCGCGTCCGGCGGGATCATGGGCGCAGGATACCCGCGGCGGCGTCCGGAAACGCCGAGCGGGGCGCGGCCGAAGCCGCGCCCCGCGTGAGGCGTCCGGGTGACGTCATGCCCCGCTCAGGAGGGCGAACGTCACCTCGACAGGTGCCGCGGGCGGTGAGCCTGCGACGGGTGGGTCAGCGCTGGGCCTTGGTGAACCCGGCCTGCTGAGCGGCGTCCTCGGAATCGAACCACACGTCGGCGATGGTCCGCTGGTAACCGCCGGACCCCTCGACGTGGTACTTCATCGACCGCTCGTTGCCCTTGATGACGAACCCCTCCGGCGGCTCATTGCCTACGTACGAGCCTTCCCCGTAGGGGCTAACGACGAAAGGGTCGGCATCACCGGCGTCCGACCCCTCCGGCTGGACGTCGTCGACGGACGTCTCCGCGATCGGCTCGCCCTCGGCGGGCGCGTCGGCGGACGGCGTCTTCGCGGCGTTGGCGTCGAGCGAATCGCCCGGCTGGTCGGCGACGCCCTCGGCGGGCGCCGGGGTCGGCGTGAAGGTCGCGTGCGGGGTGTACCCGGCGCTCGGCTCGTGGGCCTGCCAGCCCGCGTCGTCAGGCGCCAGAAACTTCCTGATCGCGAAGATCACGGCCGCCAGCAGGCCGCTGGCGAGGATGATCTTGAAGATCGTGCCACCGACGCTCTTCTTCTTCTTGGCCGCCGGCAGTTCCAGCTCACCGGCCAGCGCGGCGCGCGCGGCGGCGAGGCGCTTGGCCGCCTCCTGCGAGCGCGGGTCGGACTGAATGTCCTTCAGGGCGCTGTTGAAACGCGGAAGAAGGTCCTTCTCGATGCGGGCGCGGCCGCTGTCGACGAAGGGCGAGATGCGGTCGCGGGCGTCGTCCACGTACGGGTGGACGCGATCCCAGGCGTCGTCGAGCGCGGGCTGAACGGCCACGCGGGCGTCCGCGGCGAGGCTGGCGCCCTTCTTGCGCAGGTCCTTCGCCCGGGGGGCGACGAACGCGTTCACGTTGTCGGCGAGGTCGCGGGCGCGCGGGCCGATCTCCTTGCCGAGGTCGCGGGCCTTCGGGGCGAGGTAGTCGCCGAGGTCGCCCAGGAGGTCGCCGGCCTGGTACAGGGCGTCACGACCCTTCTCTGCGGCGCTGTGGGTGGTGTCACCGACGGCGTCGAAGAAGCTGTTGCGTTTCACGTTTCCTCCGATGTGTAGTCGTTTCGCGTACTCGCGTGGACTTTTCGCGTAATCGCGTGCCCCCACCGTACCCGGCGGGGTTCCACCGCAACAGCGGACGTCCGGTGGCGACCTCGGGCGTCGACCCTCACGTCCGCCCCCGGGGGACGCCGGGCGTCCAGCGCGGACGCCCGGTGCGGGCTCGCGCGCGGGGATCTGACAAGATGGGCCGGTACCGCACCATCCGATCCGCTCGGGCGGATCGTCCCAGAGAGGAGCCCTCAGTGGGCCAGACCGCAACGCTGCACACCAACCACGGCGACATCGTCATCAACCTGTTCGCCGACCAGGCCCCGCACACCGTGGAGAACTTCGTCGGCCTGGCCACCGGCACCAAGGAGTACAAGGATCCGAAGTCCGGCGAGAAGACGACGGGCCATTTCTACGACGGCCTGACCTTCCACCGGGTGATCGACGGGTTCATGATCCAGGGCGGCTGCCCGCTCGGCACCGGCACCGGCGGCCCGGGCTACAAGTTCGGTGACGAGTTCCACCCCGACCTGTCGTTCAACAAGCCCTTCCTGCTCGCCATGGCCAATGCGGGCCCCGCGACCAACGGCTCGCAGTTCTTCATCACCGTGGCGCCGACGCCGCACCTGAACTTCCGGCACACGATCTTCGGCGAGGTGGCCGACGAGGCCAGCCGCGAGGTCGTCAAGAAGATCGCCAAGGTCAAGACCGGCCGCATGGACCGGCCCGTCGACCCGGTCGTCATCGAGTCGGTCGAGGTGGCCGAGGCCTGAGCCCCCGCGCGCCGGGGCGTCCTCGATCGTGAGCGAGAAGGGACGCCGCCGGCGTCAGTCGCCCAGGGAGAACGCGGCCTCGAGGTCGTGGGTGCTGTAGGCGCGGAACGCGATGTGCGTCTCGGTGCCCACGACGCCGGGCACCGTGTTGATGTCGCGGGTCACCACGTCGGCCACTTCGTCGTGGCTGTGCACACGCACCAGCGCGATGAGGTCGATCGTGCCGGTCACCGAGTACACCTCGGAGACCCCGCGGATCGCCGCCACCTGCTCGGCCACCTCGGGGATGCGGGCCACCTCGGCCTTGATGAAGACAATCGCCGTGATCATGCCGTCATCCTAGGAGGTGGCGCGGCAGATCGGCGGTGCTGACGGCGCTGTTGAGCGGCCAACTCCATTCGCCCTCGACCTCCATCAGCCGGACGCCCGGACGCTCGAGCCACGCCGCGACGCGCTCCGTCTCCTCGATCAGTGCGGCCGGCAGGACGCCGCCCGGCTCGGCCACCGCCTCCGCGGCGGCCACCGCCGCGCGGGCGACGGCCTGGGGCACCTCGCCGGCGCCCGCGAGGGCGGCGGCCGCGAGGCGTCCGTGCCGGATGACGTGGATCTCCCACCCCCCACTGGCCGCTGGGTAGGCGGCCACGATCTGCGCGCAACCCGCGAGCGCCCGGACGCGCTGGTGGCGCACCGCGCTGCGCAGCAGGGTCTCGAGCCGGCCGGTGACCTGCCCCGCCTCCTCGAACCGCTGCTGCTCGACCAGGGCGCGCAGCCGCTCGCGGTGCGCGGCCAGCACCGGCCGAACATCGCTGGTCAGCCCCCGGCGCACCGCGGCCGCGACCTCGGCGTACTCGCCCGGGGTGACGGCCCCCTCGCACGGGGCGCAGCAGCGCCCCATCTCGCCCAGTGCGCACGCCGCCCGTGGACGCCGCGGCGAGAGCCGCTCGGTGCACTGGCGCAGGGGGTAGGCGTCGTACACGCTCATCACGATGGCCTCGGCGGCGGCCCGGCCGCCGACCGGGCCGAAGTAGGACGCCTCGTCGTCGGCCACCCGCGTGACGATCGACAGGCGCGGGTAAGCCTCGCGGGTGAGCTTGAGCCAGACCTGCCGCTCGGGGAACTTCGAGCGCCGGTTGTACCGGGGCGCGTGGGCCGCGATGAGGCGGAGCTCGAGGACCTCGGCCTCCAGCGGCGTGCGGCAGACGGTCGCCTCGACGCCGGTCGCGACCCGGACCATCTCCTCCATGCGCGGACGCTTCTCGGACGCCGTGAAGTAGCTACGGACGCGGTGCGCGATGTTCACGCTCTTGCCGACGTAGAGAACCTGGCGGCGCACCTCGCCGGAGGCGTCGGGCAGGTCGGCGTAGAACTGGTAGACGCCCGGTGACTGCGGCAGCCCGGACGCCCACACCCGCTTCGCGCGGCGTTGCGGGGAGACGCCGCGGGTGAACTCGGTGAGGTCTTCGAGCGTGGCCACGCCCAGGTTGCCCACGCGCTCGAGCAGCCCGTGCAGCACCTCGACGGTCGCGCGCGCGTCGGTGAGCGCCCGGTGGTTCGGCGACTCGGCCACCCGGAAGTGGCGGGCGAGCGTGGAGAGTTTGACGTTGGGTACCTCGTCGCGCGTCAGGACGCCGCGGGCCAGCGCGACCGTGTCGACCGACCCGGTGAACTCGAACGGGTAGGAGTATTCGGCGCACGCGCGCCGCAGGAACCCGACGTCGAAGCGCGCGTTGTGCGCGACCAACACGCACCCGCGCGCGAACTCCAGGAACGCGGGGAGCGCCTCGCCCAGGCCGGGGGAGGCCGCGACCATCGAGTCGGTGATGCCGGTGAGCACCGAGATGAGCGGGGGGATGTGCCGGTGGGGGTTCACCAGCGTCTGGAACTCTCCCGCCACCTGACCGCCGCAGACGCGTACGGCGCCGATCTCGGTGATCGTGTCCTCCGCCGAGGAGCCGGTGGTCTCGAGGTCGACCACGCAGAAATCGACGGCGGCGAGGTGCCGGCCGAGGTCGGCGAAGGAGGGCTGCATCGGGGCGTTCACGGTCACGGAAACGACGCTAGGGGGCCGGTCTGACAGTTTCGGGCGGGGACGCGCGTCGGCCGGCCGTCGGTCGCCGGTGGGTCGTCGGGCGATCGAACGTACGCGCGAAAAAACTGTCGGAGGCGACTGCGAGGGTGTGCGGCATGGAGACAGTGATGATCGATTGCGACCGCTGCGAGGTGCGCGGCCTGGCGTGCGACGACTGTGTGATCTCGGTGCTGATGGGGGTGCCGGGGCGACCGGCGTCGCTAACCCTGGAGGAGCAGCGGGCGTTGCGGGCGCTCGCCGATGGCGGGCTGGTGCCGCCGCTGCGCCACGTCGAGGC
>NZ_JBDHZL010000056.1:0-17086 GCF_039811905.1 Nigerium sp.
GCCGCAGACAAACACAAGGCCCGAACCTCAACAAACGTTTCCGTTGGCAAGGGTTCGAGCCTTGTGCGTGCGGTGGAGCTAAGGGGATTCGAACC
Organism: Nigerium sp.; assembly: GCF_039811905.1. NCBI lineage: Bacteria > Bacillati > Actinomycetota > Actinomycetes > Propionibacteriales > Propionibacteriaceae > Nigerium > Nigerium sp. The sequence continues at coordinate 96 of NZ_JBDHZL010000056.1, forward strand.
CCTGGCCTCTTCCATGCCATGGAAGCGCGCTACCAACTGCGCCATAGCCCCAGATTCGTTCTTGCGAACAGACAGAGATACTAACCCATCGGACGTGCCGATGCGAAATCGCCGGCCCCCCGGACGCCCGCCCCAGGCGTCCCCATCGCCCCCGGACGCCTACGGGCTACTCAGGCTCGGCAGCGTCGGGTTGTCGGCCTCGGGGGCGACGTTGTTGTAGGTGACGAGCTTCCACAGCTCCCGGTGCTCGATGACCGACCACGACGCGTTGAACAACCCCGCCAGCCCGACGGCGATCGACGAATCCCACCCGAGCACCGCCAGCATCCCGTAGCGCAGCGCCATGCCGTGGCTGACCACGGCGACGGTCTGGCCGGCGAAGGCGTCCGCGATGTCGCGCAGCGACGCCCCGACGCGCTCGGCCAGCTCGGCGCCCGTCTCACCGGTGTCCGACCGGCGGAAGTCGCGGCCCTGGCGCAGCGCCTCGTCCATCCAGGGATGCTGCTGCCGGATGTCGGTGAGGGACTCCCCCGCCCAGGTGCCGACGTTGATCTCCTCGAGCCGCGGGTCCGTCTGGACGACGTCGATGCCGCAGGCGTCCGCGATGTACTGCGCCGTCAGCGACGCCCGCTGCAGCGGCGAACTGAGCACCGCCGTCGGGCCGAACGCGGCCACGTGCGGCGCGGCCCGCTGGGCCTGCTGGACGCCGGTGTCGTTCAGCCCGACATCCGCCTGCCCTTGAAAGCGGGCGGTGAGGTTCCAGTCGGTCTGGCCGTGGCGGACGAGGACGAGGCGCGTGGGGCTCACTCGCCCAGCGTAGCGACGCCCTCCGCCGGCACGGAATCGAGGTTCAACTCCACCTGCGGGCAGTCGCGCCACAGCCGCTCGAGGGCGTACAGCGCGCGCTCCTCGGCGTGCTGCACATGGACGACCACGTCAAGGTAGTCCAACAGCACCCACCGCGCCTCCCGGTCGCCCTCGCGCCGCGTCGGCTTCACGCCGTCGCGCAGCAGGCGCTCCTCGATGCCGTCGACGACGGCGCTCACCTGCCGCTCGTTCTTCGCGGTCACGATGAGGAAGACGTCGGTGATGGCCAACCGCTCGGACACGTCGTAGGCGACGATGTCCTCCCCCAGCTTGTCGGACGCCGCCTGCGCGGCGATCCGGGTCAGGTCGAGGGCTCGGTCAGTGGCCGTCATGGGACTCCTTGTGCTGGGGAACGGGACGTGAGGCCGCCGGCTCGCCCGACGACAGCGGCGGCTGCGCGCTACCGGGGGACGCCTGGGGTGCGGCCGCCGGGTCGCGGTACAGGCCGCGCTTTTGGATGTACTGGACGATACCGTCCGGCACCAAGTACCAGATCGGCAGGTGCTCGGCGCGCCGCTCGCGGCAGGCCGTCGACGAGATCGCCATGGCCGGAACCTCCAGCAGCGTGACCTTGTCGGCGGGCAGATGGGACACGTCGTCTTGCCCCAACTGCACCCCCGGGCGCGAGACCCCCACGAAGTGGGCGAGCCCGAACAGCTCGTCGGCGCCCCGCCACGTGAGGATCGAGCGCAAGGCGTCCGCGCCTGTGATGAAGAACAGCTGCGTGTGCGGCCCCCGCTCGGCGTGCAGATCGCGGAGCGTGTCGACGGTGTACGTGTCCCCGGGACGGTCGACATCCACCCGGCTGACGCTGAACCGCGGGTTGGACGCCGTTGCGATGACCGTCATCAGGTACCGATCCTCGGCGGGCGACACCTTCTTGTGCGCCTTCTGCCACGGCTGCCCCGTCGGGACGAAGACGACCTCGTCGAGCCCGAAGCGCGCCTGGACTTCGCTCGCGGCCACGAGGTGGCCGTGGTGGATCGGGTCGAACGTGCCGCCCATGACTCCCAAGCGCCAGGGCCTGCCGCCGTCGCTGTGGGCAAGCCCGGTGGTGGTGACCACGATCAGCTGTGCGGGTGGCTCTGGCCGACGCCCCGGACCACGCCGAGCGCCAGCAGCAGCCCGACGAACACGCACACGCCGATGGCGATGTTGACCGGCACGTGGTTCGCGCTCTCAAGGAGGAAATTCATGGGCGAGAGCATAACGGCTCCCACCCCTCCTGGGGACCCTTCAGCCGCGGACCTGACCCGTCCCCGTCAGCACGTACTTGGTCGACGTCATCTCGGGCAGCGCCATCGGGCCGCGGGCGTGCAGTTTCTGCGTCGAGATGCCGATCTCGGCGCCGAAGCCGAACTCGCCGCCGTCCACGAACCGGCTGGACGCGTTCACCAGGACTGCCGCCGCGTCCACCTCGGCGACGAACCGCTCCGCCGAGCCGAGGTCGCGCGTGACGATGGTCTCCGAGTGCCCGGTCGTGTGCTCGCGGATGTGGGCGATCGCCGCGTCCAGGTCGGGCACGACGGCGGCCGCAAGATCGAGCGACAGGTACTCCCCGTCGAACTCGTCGGGCCCGGCCGGCACGACGCCCTCGCCGAAGGCCGCCACCTCGGGCGTGCCGTGGACGGTCACGCCGGCGTCCGCGAGCGCGGCGAGCGCGCGCGGCAGGAAGGTGGGGGCGGCGTCCGCGTGGACGAGCAGGGTCTCGCACGCGTTGCAGACGCTGGGGCGCTGGGTCTTCGCGTTGATGAGGATGTCGAGGGCGATCTGCTGGTCGGCAGACGCGTCGACGAACACGTGGCAGTTGCCGGTGCCGGTCTCGATGACGGGCACCTTCGCCCCCTCGACGACGGCGTTGATCAGGCCCGCGCCGCCGCGCGGGATCAGGACGTCGATGAGTCCGCGCGCGGCCATCATCTCCGCCGTGGTCTCGTGGCCGCCCTCGACCAGTTGGACCGCCTCCCGCGGCAGCCCGGACGCCTCCAGCCCGTCGCCGAGCGCCGCGACGACCGCGCGGTTCGACTGCAGCGCCGACGACGAGCCGCGCAGCAGCGCCGCGTTGCCGGACTTCAAGGCGATGCCTCCGGCGTCGGCCGTCACGTTCGGCCGGGCCTCGTAGATGATGCCCACGACCCCGAACGGCACGCGCACCTGCCGCACCTGGACGCCGTTCGCCAGCGTCCACCCCCGGACCACGTCGCCGACGGGGTCGGGCAGCCCCGCCAGGGCCCGGAGCCCCTCCACCATGCCGGCCACCCGGGCCGGGGTGAGGCGCAGCCGGTCGATGATCGCCTCGGGGGTGCCCTTGTCGCGGGCGGTATCGACGTCGGTGTCGTTGGCGGTGAGCACCGCCGGTTCGGCCGCGGCGAGCGCGTCGGCCATCGCGTGGAGGGCGGCGTCCTTGGTCGCGCGGGACGCCGTCGCGAGCACGCGCGCGGCGGCGCGCGCGTGGGTTGCTTGCTCGGTGAAGCTCATGTCGAGCGATCCTACCGGTGCGGAACGGGCCTGCCGGCGCCCGATCACGACGGAGGATGCCGGCCTGTGTGCGCGGCGCTACTGACGGCCGCACATGCCGCGGGCTAGCCTGGGGCCACCACCTGAGGGGAAGCTCATGAACAACCGTCGTCGCGCCGTCGGCGTGCTCGTCGTCGGGCTGACGGCCCTATTCTCCGGGTGCACCCAGCCCATCACCCCGCCGGTCATTTCGGCCGGACCGCTCCAGCCGTCGCCGCCGGCGGCCGGGGCGCCCGACGGGCTCGGCGCGCAGACCGCGACCCCCAGCCCGACGGCGTCGCCGTCGCCGACCACCGACCCCGACAGCCTGGAGGCGGCGTTCGCCAGCCCCGAGACCGGCGGCATCGGCGGGTTCCTCAAGCGGCACCGCGACTGGCTCCCGGCGACGGTGAACGTCGGCGACGAGGTGCTGTCGGGGGCGTCCTCCGGCAGCGTCGACCTCGCGGTCCGCGTCCCGGCGAACACCGGCCGCATCTACATGAGCATCGCCTGCACCGCGCCGGCCTCCTACCGCATGGAGGTGCTGCGCGACGGCACGTCGCTCGGCGCGAGCTGGGCCGACTCGTGCGGCTATTGGGGCGGCCTGCACGGCTACACGACCGCCGCGTTCGACCCGGCGAACCCGCCGAACCGGCTGAAGATCACCGTCGACAGCAACACGAAGTACTCGTTCGTCCTCTACGCCGTGCCGGCCCAGCCCTGACGCCGGACGCCGTGGGCGTCCCCTGAGCAGGACGCCTCAGTGGTGCGCGACGGCCTTGCGCCGGCGCCGCACGATCAGCCCGTCGCGATGGACGACCTCCCGCTCGTACGCCGGGCCCAGGTCGCGCACGAGGTCGTGCGTCGAGCGCCCCAGCATGCGAGGCAGGTCCGCGGCGTCGTAGTTCACCAGCCCGCGGGCGACCGGGTCTCCGTGCTGGTCGACCAGCCGGACGACGTCCCCCGCATGAAACTCCCCCCGCACGCCGGTCACGCCCGCGGGCAGCAGGGACGCCTTCCGCTCGACCACCGCGGCCACGGCCCCGTCGTCGAGCACGAGCTCGCCCGCGACCTCGGACGCGTACCCGAGCCAGAGCAGCTTGCGCGGACGCCGCTTCCCGGACGCCGGGAAGTACGTGCCGACCGGCAGGCCCTCCAGCGCACCCGCCACGTCGTCGGCGCTGCCGAGCACCACGTCGACGCCGGACTGCGTCGCGATGCGCACGGCCTCCAGCTTCGTCGTCATGCCGCCCGTGCCGACGTTCGACCCGCGCCGGCTCGTGTCGACGTCGAGCTCGTCGAGGTCGCGCACCTGGTCGATGCGGCGGGCGCCGGGGCTGCTCGGGTGGGCCGTGTAGAGGGCGTCCACGTCGCTGAGCAGCACGAGGGCGTCCGCCCGGACGAGCTGCGCGACCAGCGCGGCCAGCCGGTCGTTGTCGCCGAAGTGGATCTCGTGGGTCGCGACCGTGTCGTTCTCGTTGATGACCGGCACGATGCCCCAGGCCAGCAGGCGGTTCAACGTCCGCAGGGCGTTCGTGTAACTGGACTGCCGCGTCACGTCGTCCACGGTCAGCAGGACCTGGCCCACGCGCAGCCCGTGCGCCCCGAACAGAGAGGTGTAGCGGGCCAGCAGCAGCCCCTGCCCCACGGACGCCGCGGCCTGCTGGCTGGCCAGGTCACGCGGACGCCGGTCCATGCCGAGCGGCGCGAGACCCGCGGCGATCGCGCCCGAGGACACGAGCACGACGTCGCGCCCCTCGCCGCGGACCGCGGCGAGGGCGTCCACCAGCTTGGCGAGGTGAGCGTCGTCGAGGGCGCCGTTGCGGTCCGTCAGCGACGACGACCCCACCTTGACGACGACGCGCTCGGCGCGGCCGACCCTCCGGCGCGTCATGCCTGCTCCTCGCGCTCGGCGGCCTTGCGGGCGTGGTAATCGGCGTCCAACTGACGCCGCCGGATGACCGAGTCGCGCTCGGTGTGGAGGCGCTCGTCGTCGCCGCGGCGGGCAAGGATCTCGGCCCCCGACTGCACCTGCGGCGCGAAGTCGAACACCACGGGGTTGGCGCCCGCGCCGATGGCCACCGCGTCCCCGGGCTCGGCCCCCAGGGTGAGCAGCTCGTCTTCGATGCCGAGCCGGGTGAACCGGTCGGCGAGGTAGCCGACCGCCTCGGGGTTCGAGAAGTCGGTCTGCCGCACCCAGCGCTCGGGCTTGGCGCCCTCGACGCGCCAGACGAAGCCGCCCTCGCCGTCGCCCATGCGCCGGACGGTGAACTCGGGCCCGCCGGCCCCCGCGGCCACCGGCGCAGGGCGGATGACGATGCGCGCCGGCTCGGCGGGCGGCGCCTCGGCCCGGCGCCGCGCCACGAGGTCGGCCATCGCGAACGTGAGGGCGTTCAGCCCCTCCCCGCTCAGGGTCGACACGCGGAACACCCGGTGGCCCGCCTGCTCGAGTTCGGGCGCGACGAGGTCGGCGAGCTCGCGGGCGTCGGGGACGTCGATCTTGTTGAGCACGACCAGCCGCGGCCGATCCTCCAGGCCGCCGTGGGCGTCCAGCTCGCCCTCGATGACCGCGAGGTCGGTGACCGGGTCGCGGCCGGGCTCGTAGGTCGCGCAGTCGATCACGTGGACGATCGCCTGGCAACGCTCGATGTGCCGCAGGAAGTCGAAGCCGAGGCCGCGCCCCTCGGACGCCCCCTCGATCAGCCCCGGCACGTCGGCGACCGTGTACGTCACCGCGCCCGCCACGACGACGCCGAGGTTCGGCACGAGGGTCGTGAAGGGGTAGTCGGCGATCTTCGGACGCGCGCGGCTGATCGCCGCGATCAACGAGCTCTTCCCGGCGCTCGGGAAGCCGACGAGGCCGACGTCGGCGAGCACCTTCAGCTCGAGCTCGATCGTCCGCTGCTCGCCCTCCTCGCCCAGCAGGGCGAAGCCGGGGGCCTTGCGCGTGGAGGACGCCAGGGCCGCGTTGCCGAGCCCACCACGGCCACCGGCCGCGACGATCACCTCGGAGCCGGCCCCGACGAGGTCGGCCAGCGTCTCCCCGGTATCGGCGTCGCGGACGATCGTGCCGTCGGGCACCGCCAGCACCACGTCGTCGCCGTTCGAGCCGGCCCGATTGTCCCCCATGCCCGGCTGGCCGTTCGTGGCCCGCCGGCGGGACTGCCGGTGGTAGTCGACCAGCGTGGTGAGCCCGGGATCGACGCGCAGCACGACCGACCCGCCGTTGCCGCCGTTGCCCCCGTCGGGGCCGCCGAGCGGCTTGAACTTCTCGCGATGCACCGACGCGCAGCCGTGGCCGCCGTTGCCGCCCGCGACGAAGAGCTTCGCTTGGTCGACGAAAGACGGAATGGCCATGCGGTGCAGTCTATCGGGGCCCACGGACGCCCCCGGCGCGCGCCTCGCGCGTGAGCGGGCCCGCGGTCGCCCTGGCCCATGCGCGGACCTCCGGCGGCCGTCCGCAGGCCCCGGCGACCGTCCCAGCGCCGCTCAGCGGCCGCGGAAGCGGTCGAGCGCCCGGCGCTCCTTCTTCGTCGGACGCCCCGCGCCCCGGTCGCGGACGGCCACCCGCCCCGCCATCTCGGGGATCGGCGGCGGCTTCGCCGGGGTGTGGTCGACGTACGCCGTCTGCGCGACGGACGCCCCCACGCGCTTGACGAGGGAGGCGTCCACCACCTCGACGATGCGCTCGTCCGAGTCCCGCCGGACGCGGATCTCGTCGCCCGCGTGCACCTCGGACGCCGGCTTGGCCGGCAGCCCGTTCACCCGGACGTGCCCGCCCTTGACGCCCGCGGTCGCGGCCGACCGGGTCTTGTAGACCCGCACCGCCCACAGCCAGGAGTCGAGCCTAGCCACGGGCGCCCCCGCGGCGCTTCCGCAGGAACCCGGTCGTCGCCGCCTCCAGGTTCGCCTCCCCCGCCTTCAGGGCCTCGGCCAGCGGCGTCCCCTCCGGCGTCACGGCGACGATCGCCTCGACGCCGGCGTCCAGCAGAGCGTCCGCGTCGGGCGCGACGCGCCCGCCGAAGATCACGACCGGCACGGACGCCTCCCGCGCGACCTGCGCCACGCCCGCCGGCGCCTTGCCCGACAGCGTCTGCGCATCGACCGAGCCCTCGCCGGTGAGCACCAGGTCGGCCCCGGCGACGGCGTCCGCGAGCCCGACCGTGCGCGCGACCAGGTCGACGCCGGGCAGCAGGGTCGCCCCGAGGAACGCCCGCAGCGCGAACCCGAGCCCGCCGGCCGCGCCCGAGCCGGGCTGGGCGGCGGCGTCCTGCTGGCCGGTGACGTCGACGAGCCGGGCGAGGATGCCGTCGAGCTCGCCCACCTGCTCGCCGGACGCCCCCTTCTGCGGCCCGAACACCGCGGACGCCCCTCGCTCACCGAGCAGGGGGTTGCCGACGTCGCAGGCGACCTCGACCGTGATGTCGCCCAGGCGCGGGTCGAGCGCGTCCGTGTCGACCCGCACAACGTCGGCCAGACCCGCAGGATTCGGGGCGACCTCGGCTCCCGATTCGTCGAGGAACCGCGCGCCCAGGGCCGCGAGCATCCCCGCGCCGCCGTCGTTGGTCGCCGACCCGCCGATGCCGATCACGAGGTGGGTCGCCCCGGCGTCGAGGGCCGCGAGCACCAGCTCGCCGACGCCGTGGGTGTCGGCGTGCATGATGTCCTTCTCGTCGTCGGCGATGTGCTCCAGCCCGGCCGCGGTCGCCATCTCGAACGCGGCGAGGTCGCCCGCGACGGCCAGGGCCCCGGCCCGCGGACGCCCCAGCGCGTCGTGGACGCCGACCTCGCGCACCTCGGCGTTCAGCCCGCCCGCGATGGCGTCGGTGAAGCCCTCCCCGCCGTCGGACATCGGGACGGTGACGACGTCCGCGTCCGCCCACACCGCCTTCACCCCCCGCGCCATCGCATCGGCGGCCACGGAGGCCGGCATGGAGTGCTTGAACGAGTCGGGAGCGCAGACGATCTTCATGGTCAGTCCTTCTGGTGGTGATTCTTCGGGGAGCCGTAGTCGAGGCCGTGCCCGAGGGCCCAGGGGTGGCCCTCCTCGTCGGTGTAGGCGTAGGTGAGGCCGGCGGGCATGTACCGCTGCTTCGCGTACCCAGGCACGTCGTTCGGCGAGACGCACACCCCGTCGGTCACCGCGATGACCGCCTCGGAGGCGGGCAGCGTGATGGGCAGGCGTCCGTGGGGCGCGGACGCCCCGGTGAGCACGTCGAACTGGGCGTCGTAGAAGGTCGAGAAACCGGCCACGACGGCGTCCGCGAGGGGCTCGACGTCGTCCAGGATCCACGGCAGCGACACGTTCACGCTGACCACGACCCTCTGCCCCCGCTCGCGGGCGGCCCGGCACAACGCCCGGAACCGCTCGACGCCGGTCAGCGTCGTCTCGGTGTAGGCCGGCCCGTCGAGCGCCGTCAGCGGCTTGTTCTCACACAGCGTCAACTCGAGCAGCCCGGGCGTCGCCGTGAAGTAGCTGCCCGACTGCGGGTCGAGGAAGAGCACGAGCGCGTCGGCGTCCGCCGGGTCGCCGACGACCTCGAGCCCGGACGCCGCCAGCGCGTCCGCGCGCGCCTGCTCCGTCTTGGACGCCGCCGCCTCCGCGTCGGCGTGGAAGACCTCGGTGTAGACCCGCGCCCCGGACGCCAGCGGCAGGGCGCCGCGGGCGTTCTTGAGCAGCACGACCGACGCCCGGTGCGTCCGGGCGGCCAACTCCCACCCCGGGGACGCCGCGACGACCGCGTCGGCGGCCTCGGCGTCCACGTAGGTCTTCTCGTCGAACAGCCCGAGCGCGAACATCTCCTCCAGCAACCGGCGGCACGCCTGGTCGACGCGGCCCGCGCTGATCCACCCGTGCTCGACGGCCGCCTTGAGGTCGGCCACGTTGTTGGTGTCGGCGATGAGGTCGGTGCCCGCGTTGACGGCCTTCGCGAACCGCTCGGGGATGCTCAGCTCCTCCACGCCCCAGCACATGTTGTCGGTGACGCCCGAGTCGGAGTTCACGTAGCCGGCGAAGCCGAGTTGCCCACGCAGCACGTCGTTCAGCACGTAGTGGTTGAACGCGAAGCCCACCTCTTCCCACGGGATGTCGTGGCCGTCGACCGCCTGGACGACCGACCGCCTGATCGACGGCGCGGAGTAGTAGGGCATGAACGACGACGTCGCGACCGCCGCCCTGAAGGGCGGCAGGTGGAACTCCTCGAAGCTGCCCGGCGTCGGGTAGCAGTTCCACTTGCCCTCCTGGTAGTGGGGGTCGAAGCCGTTGTCGCGCGGCCCTCCGCCCGGGAAGTGCTTCATGGTGGTCGCGATGCTGTCGGGCCCGAGCTCGTCGCCCTGCAGGCCGGCGACCAGCCCCCCGACGATGTCGGCGATCAGCTCGGGGCTCTCACCGAACGTGCCGTAGATGCGCTGCCAGCGCGGGTCGGTGACGACGTCGGCCATGTACATGTAGCCCTTGCGGATGCCCGCGGCCAGCCACTCCCCCCGGACGACCGCCGCGAACTCGCCGGCCAGCGCCGCGTCCCCACCCTCGGCCAGGTCGCCCAGGATCGCGGCCGCGATGCCCATCGTCGCCGGGAACGTCGAGAAGATGCCCACCGCGTCGTTCATGCCGAAGACGAGCTCGCCGTTCTCGTTGCGCGAGTTGGACGCCGCCAGGCACGGGATGCCCAACCGGGTGCCCTCCGCGACCTCGTTCATGGCGTTGTTCCAGGCCGCGAGCTTCGAGGGCGGCAGGTTGTCGCGCAGGATGAAGTGGCGCAGGTGCAGCCGCTCGATCGTGTCGGTGGTCGGGAGCACCTTGCGCGTCGCGAAGATGCTGGTACCGGCCTCGATCGTCCGCTCGTCCAGGACGCCGCCGTGCGACGTCTCGCCGCCCTCGGGCACGGCGAAGCCGGTGAACCGGGTGTTGATGAGCATGAGCCCGACCTTCTCGTCGAGCGTCATGCGGCCGACCAGGTCGGCGGCCCGCTCGGCCGGGGCACGCCGCCAGTCCTCGTAGGCGTCCAGACGGCCGTTGCCGTTCAGATCTTTGAAGCTCAGCCCGTCGGCCTCGATCAGGCTCTTCGTGCGAACCTGCAGACGCGGCTGCTGCATGGGCACCTCCTCGTCACGGCGGCGGAACGGATCAGGGTGATCCTACCGGCCGAACGAAAAACGAGGGCAGCCCCTGATGGGGCTGCCCTCGTGGAGCATGCATACCCGGCCGTGACGGCCGGGGCGCAACGTCAGGCCGTCGCCTCGGCCTGGACCTCTTCGGCGATGTTCACGACGCGACGCCCGCGGCGCTCGCCGAACTCGACCTTGCCGGCCTTCAGCGCGAACAGCGTGTCGTCTTTGCCACGGCCGACGTTGTCGCCGGGGTGGAAGTGGGTGCCGCGCTGCCGGACGATGATCTCGCCCGCGTTGACGAGCTGCCCGCCGAAGCGCTTGACGCCGAGCCGCTGCGCGTTGGAATCGCGCCCGTTCCGGGACGAGGACGCGCCCTTCTTGTGTGCCATCTCGTTACCTCAGTTCTCGATGCCCGTGACCTTGACCTGGGTGTAGCGCTGGCGGTGGCCCTGGCGCTTCTTGTACCCGGTCTTGTTCTTGTACTTCAGGATGCGGATCTTCGGGCCCTTGGTCTCGGCCAGCACCTCGGCCGTGACGGACACCTTGTCCAGCTTCTTCGCCTCGGAGGTAACGGCCTCGCCGTCGACCAGCAGCAACGGGGTGAGGTTCACCGTGGAACCCACCTCAGCGTCGACCTTGTCGATCTCCAAGACGTCGCCCACGGCCACCTTGTGCTGGCGGCCGCCACTGCGCACGATCGCGTACACGCCTGACCTACTCTCTACGAATCGAATTCGAAACTCGCGGCGGCCAGGCCATGCGGCCCGACCGTATCGGGGATGGCGCCCGGGGCGACGGAACAGCCAGCCCGCCAGGCACCGAAAGTCAAGAATACGTGCCGCGCCCGCGACGGGTCAAACCGACAGCCGCTCGTCGACGAAGGCGGCGACGGCGTCCACGATGATGCGGGCGACGGACGCCTGCGCGTCGCCGGTCCGTTGGCCGAAGGAATGCGTCGCGCCCGGCACCTCGACGACCGTGCGCTCCCCCGCCTGCGGGGTGGCGGCGAGGGCGGCGCGGAGTTCGTCCGGACGGCCGAACGGGTCGCGCTGGCCCTGCACCATGAGCACGGGCCCGGCGACGGGCGCCAGCTCGCCCATGCGGGACTTCTCCGGCTTGCCGGGCGGGTGCAGCGGGAACGACAGGGCGATCACGCCCCGCGCCGGCGGGGCGAAGCAGCGGCACGCCACGCGGGCGCCGGTGCTGCGGCCGCCCTCGAACCACGGGACGCCCGGCACGGCCGCCGCGGCGGCGTCCAGGGCCGCGGGCCAGGCCTTGTCGAGGGACGCCGCGGGCCCGGCCACCTTGCGGCCGGCGACGCGCCAGGGCTGCTCGAACAGGGCGACGGCGATGCCGCGCTCGGGCAGCTCGTGGGCCAGCGTGACAAGGTCGAACGCCTGGACGCCGCCGCCGGCGCCATGCCCGAGCACCAGCATCGCGCGCGCCTGTTCGGGGGCGGACACCGACAGCCGGCCCGGCCCCGTCGGCGTCTCCACATCGATCACCTGCATGCACCGCAGTCTGGCACGGCCCAGGGGCTGCGCACGCCCGAGCGCGGGCCCTAGGGTGGGAGGAAAGCAGCCGTCCGGAAGGCCGAACAAGCCCGTGATCAAGAACGTCATCTTCGATGTGGCCCTCGTCATCGTCGACTGGGATCCGACCCGCTTCTCCCGGCACGTGCCCGAAAGCGAGGTGAAGGCGCTCATCGATTCGGAGGCCTTCGCCGCGATCAACCACCGCACCGACGCCGGCATGTCGCTCGAGCAGGCCGTCGCCGAGTTCGACGAGCACCACCCCGACCTCGCCCCGACGTACCGCGCCTACCTCGAGCACTTCGAGGACTCGGTGAGCGGGCCCATGCCGGGCACCAGCGAGATCATCGCCGAGCTGCTGGAGCGCGGCGTCCCGACGTTCGGGCTGTCGAACTGGGCGGCGGAGAACTTTCACGTGGCCGAAGAGGCCGCGCCGATCCTCGGGCGGCTGGACGACCTGGTCGTGTCGGGCCGCGTCGGGCTGGCGAAGCCCGACGAGGCGATCTTCCGGCTGGCGCTGGAGCGATTCGGCTGCGAGGCGTCCGAGACCGTCATGATCGACGACACGGTGCGCAACCTGGACGCCGCCGAGAAGGTCGGGCTGCACACGCTGCACTTCACGGCAGCCACCAAGCTGCGCACCGACCTGCAGGCCCTCGGGCTACTCTGACCCCACCCAGCAGCCGCGCGACGCCAGGGGGCTTTCATGGATTTCTACAACCTGTACGACCACGGCCTCGTCCGGGCGGCCGCCTGCACGCTGCCGATCACGATGGTCGACCCGGCGGCGAACGCCGCGGCGGTCGTCGAGCAGGCCCGCGAGTGCCAGGCCGAGGGCGTCGCGCTCGCCGTGTTCCCCGAGCTCTGCCTGACCGGCTACTCGATCGAGGATCTGCTGCTGCAGGACACGGTGCTCGACGCGACGGAGGACGCGCTGGCCGAGCTGGCCGCGGCGTCGGAGGATCTGTCCCCCGTGCTGGTCGTCGGCGCCCCGCTGCGCAGCCTGCACCGCGTCTACAACTGCGCGGTGGTGCTCCACCGCGGGCGCGTGCTGGGGGTCGTCCCGAAGTCGTACCTGCCGACGTACCGGGAGTTCTACGAGAAGCGGCAGATCGCCGCGGGTGACGACGTCACGGGCGAGATCGCGGTCGCGGGACAGGATGCGCCGTTCGGCACCGACCTGCTGTTCGCGGCGTCCGACGTGCCGAACTTCGTGCTCAACGTCGAGATCTGCGAGGACATGTGGGTGCCGATCCCGCCCGCGGCCGAGGCCGCGCTGGCGGGGGCGACGGTGATCGCCAACCTCTCCGGGTCGCCGATCACGGTCGCGAAGTCGGTCGAGCGGCACCTGCTGTGCCAGGCCAACTCGTCGCGCTATCTCGCCGGGTACGTGTACTCGGCCGCGGGCGAGGGCGAGTCGTCGACCGACCTGGCGTGGGACGGCCAGACGATGATCTACGAGAACGGGTCGCGGCTGGCGTCCTCGGAGCGGTTCCCGACGGGCCCGCGCCGCTCGGTCGCCGACCTGGATGTCGCGACCCTCCACCAGGAGCGGCTGCGCCAGGGCACGTTCGACGACAACCGGCGGGCCCACTCGGAGCGGACCGGCCAGTTCCGCACCGTCGAGTACGAGCTGGGACGCCCCGGCGGCGACCTGGGCCTGCGGCGTCCGATGGCGCGGTTCCCGTTCGTGCCCGCCGACCCGGAGCGGCTGGCGCAGGACTGCTACGAGGCCTACAACATCCAGGTGTCGGGGCTCGAGCAGCGGCTGCGCTCGATCGGGCAGCCGAAGATCGTGATCGGCGTGTCGGGAGGCCTCGACTCGACCCATGCCCTGATCGTCGCGGCGCGCGCGATGGACCGGATGGGACGCCCGCGCAGCGACATCCTGGCGTTCACGATGCCGGGCTTCGCGACGTCGGACCATACGAAGAACAACGCGACGCAGTTGTCGGAGTCGCTGGGGGTGACGTTCGAGACGCTCGACATCCGCCCGGCGTGCACGGCGATGCTGGAGCAGATGGGGCACCCGTTCGCGTCCGGGGAGCCGGTGTACGACGTGACGTTCGAGAACGTGCAGGCCGGCATGCGCACCGACTACCTGTTCCGCATCGCGAACCAGCGGGGCGGCATCGTGCTCGGCACCGGCGACCTGTCGGAACTCGCGCTCGGCTGGTGCACCTACGGCGTCGGCGACCAGATGAGCCACTACAACGTGAACGGCGGCGTCCCGAAGACGCTCATGCAGCACCTGATCAGGTGGGTCATCTCGTCGGAGCAGTTCAGCGACGAGGTGGGCGAGGTGCTGGAGTCTATTCTCAACACCGAGATCAGCCCCGAACTCGTGCCCGTCACCGAGGGCGAGAAGCCCCAGTCGACGCAAGACCGGATCGGCCCCTACAACCTGCAGGACTTCAACCTCTTCCACATCCTGCGGCACGGGATGACGCCGTCGAAGATCGCCTTCTACGCGCTGCACGCGTGGGGGGAGGCGTCCGAGGACGGCTGGCCGGCCGGCTTCCCCGAGAGCGAGCGCGTCGCGTACGACCTGCCAACGATCAAGAAGTGGCTCGAGGTGTTCTGCAGCCGCTTCTTCGGGTTCGCCCAGTTCAAACGGTCGGCGCTGCCGAACGGTCCGAAGGTGGTGCGCGGCGGGTCGCTGAGCCCGCGCGGCGACTGGCGGATGCCGTCGGACGCGAACGCGAAGATCTGGCTCGACGAGATCGCCCGCAACGTGCCGTGACGCGTCGGCGTCCACCCTTGTATCTTTCCTTCTCGACCGCCCATCAGCCCTCCCTGCGAAGGACCCCATGAACACCCGCCTGCTCGCGATCGGTGCCAGCTTCCGGCACGTCGCCCCGATGCCCACGCCCACCCACGTCATGATCGAGCCCGACCTGCGCGGGCTGGATGTGGTGGAGGCCGGCTGGCGCACCTCGCCCGACATGGAGTTGCGCGACTACACCGACCTGTACGGCAACGTCGGCAAGCGGTTCATCATGCCGGCCGGGGAGAGCGTGTACTCGTGGAAGGGGGTCGTCCGGGTGCCGGACGCCGTCGACGAGGCGGACTTCGACGCGCCGCAGGTGCCGATCGACGAGTTGCCCGACGAGACGCTGCCGTTCCTGCTGCCGAGCCGCTACTGCCAGTCGGACGTCCTCAGCCGAGACGCTTGGTCGCTGTTCGGCGGACTGGAGCCCGGGTACCGGCGCGTCGAGGCGATCTGCGACTACGTCTATCACCGCGTGGAGTACCGCACGGGCTCGACGATGTCCTGGTACACGGCCGTGGACGCCTTCAACAACGGCTACGGCATCTGCCGCGACCTCGCCCACACGTTCATCGCGCTGTGCCGCGCCCTGAACATCCCGGCGCGGTACATCTCGGGCTACCTGCCCGACATGGACGTCCCGCCGCTGCCCACCGAGATGGACTTCCACGCGTTCACCGAGGTGTACCTCGGCGACCGGTGGTGGACGATCGACCCGCGCCACAACGCCCGGCGCAAGGGGCACATCGTCATCTCCCGCGGACGCGACGCCGCCGACTGCGCGCTGGCGACCTACTTCGGCTCGCCCTGGCTGAAGCGGATGCTCGTGACGAGCCACGAGGTGGACGCCGACGGCAACGCCGTGGGCCTGCGGACCGGCTACGACCCGCAGTTCCCCGACGACTGACGCCGAGGGCGTGTGACGAAGTCCACCCTCTGATGTGGATTGCGTCAGGTAGAAACGCCCGCGTTAGACCATGCGCGCGAGGGCGAGGCGCTCGAGCGTGTCGAAGCCCTGGTTGTAGCCCTCGGCGCGCCCGTCGGACAGCCACAGGTCGCGGGCCGCGTAGGACGCCGTGAGCGACTCCAGCTCGACGCGGGTCACGCCGTCGTGCAGGTCGATGATGCGGATGGTCTCGAGCGCGATCTCATCCGGCATGGACTCCGACGCGAACGTCTGCACGATCCGGTCGGGGCGCACCTCGTGAAAGGCGCCGCGGTAGGCGTCCCGATCGTCCTGGCACGAGCAGACGTACCGAAAGCCGCCGCCGGGGCGGGCGTCCCAATACAGGATGCGGGTCGTGCGATCGGCCGGCCCGAACCAGCGCGCGAACGACTCGGGGTCGGTGTGCGCCCAGAAGATCTGCTGCGGGGACGCGCGCAGATCGCGACGCCCCCGAACAATCGGGAGTTTCGGGTCAGCCACTAGCTCAAACACCGGATAGACGATCGGCATCGTTGCCCCCTCTCCACCACTTGGGGAGAGTGTGGCGCACCACGCCCCCGTCCGGTAGGCGGTGCCTGTTCACCCTTGTCGCGTGCGATAACGGTGTCGCGAAACGACCACCGCCAGGACGCCGCCGACGATCAGCTCCGCGACCAGCTTCAGCCCGAGCAGGATCAGCACCGGCAGCGCGTCGGCCTCCACGGAGATCCCCTGGTACCGCCACGGCGCCCTCGCCTCCTCGAGCAGCGACAGCGCGACCCCGAACCCGGCGATGACACCCAGGTGCAGCGTGATCATCCGGGTGATGGGCATCACCAGCGCGAACGGCTGGAAGGCCGCGGGACGGCTGATGATGTCGGCGAGATCGGCGAACGTGCGCACCAGCACGAGCGTGACGGGGATCCACAGCGTCAGGTCGGGCCGGACGCCGGTGATCACCGCCGTGATGATCACGAACACCCCCTGGACGCCGGTGAAGCCCCCGTACCACATCGCCCAGAAGACCGACCCCATCATCGTCTTCCTGCCGCGGCCGGCCCGCTCGATCCGCCGGATCCGCACGAACTGCACCACACCCAGGCAGATGCTCTCCAGCCAGAACGCCAGCCACACGTTGCCGGGCGGCCACCCCTGGGCGAGCACGCCGTAGATCATGGCCGCGTTCGCGACGGTCCCGACCGCCAGCGACCAGAAGGCGTCGTTCCGTCCGGTGGTCCCCCTCGCCATGGCGGTCATCCTGGCAGAGCCCGCGGTCAGCGCCCGATTCTCG
>NZ_JBDHZL010000057.1:0-16625 GCF_039811905.1 Nigerium sp.
TCGTCGGCACGCCGCAGAAGAACGGCAAGACGATCCGGTGGTGTCACGTCGACGTCGGCCCCGAGCACGCCCCCGAGGCGGCGCCCGCGCCGGTCGAGGGCGGGTCGAGCGACCCGCTCGCGCCGGCGGGGGACTACCTGCCCCGCGGCATCGTGTGCGGCGCGCTGAACTTCGAGGTCGGCGACCACGTCGTGGTCGCCCTGCCGGGCACGACGCTGCCCGGCGGGTTCACCATCGGCTCGCGGAAGACCTACGGCCACCGCTCCGACGGCATGATCTGCGCCGTCGACGAGCTGGGCCTGGGCGACGACCACTCCGGCATCATGGTGCTCGGCGACGCCGACGACGAGGGCCGCGCGTGGACGCTCGGGGCCGACGCGCTGGACGCCCTCGGCGTCCGCGACACCGTGCTCGACATGCCGGTGACGCCCGACATGGGCTACTGCCTGTCGATCCGCGGGCTCGCGCGGGAGGCCGCGCAGGCGACGGACTCCGCGTTCACCGACCCGATCGCCGACGCGACGCCGGCGGCGTCCGAGGCCGGCTACCCGGTGCGGGTCGAGTCGGACCGGTGCCCGCTGTTCACGGCGATCACCGTGACCGGCGTCGACCCGACCGCGCAGACGCCCGGCTGGATGGCGCGGCGGCTCGTGGCGTGCGGCATGCGTCCGATCGCGCTGAGCGTCGACATCTCGAACTACGTGATGCTCGAGACCGGCCAGCCGAACCACTGCTACGACGCGGACGCCCTCGCGGGCGCGATCGTCGTGCGGCAGGCGTCCGAGGGGGAGAAGCTGGTGACGCTCGACGGCGTCGAGCGCACCCTGTCGGCTGAAGACCTGGTCATCGCCGACGACTCCGGGGCCATCGGGCTCGCGGGCGTCATGGGCGGCGAGTCGACCGAGCTGCGCGAGAACACGACGACGATCGTGATCGAGGCGGCGAACTTCGACCCCGTGGCCATCGCGCGGACGTCGCGGCGCCACGGGCTCGGCAGCGAGGCGTCCAAGCGGTTCGAGCGCAGCGTCGATCCGGGCGCGGCCTACGGGGCCGCACGTCGTGTCGCCCGCCTGCTCGCCGACCTCGCGGGCGGGACGCCGTCGGCGGAGGTCACCATCGCCGGTGCGGTGCCCGCGCCGCCGTCGACGACGATCGAGGCGTCCCTGCCGGAGCGGATCTTGGGGATGCCGGTGTCGGCCGAGCGGGTCGTCGCGATCCTGGAGCGCAGCGGCGTGGCCGTCGAGCGCGACGGCGACACCCTGACGCTCACCCCGCCGACCTGGCGCTCCGACCTGCGCGACCCGTACGACTACGTCGAGGAGGTCGGCACGAAGGTGGGGCTGGAGCACCTGCCGTCCGTCGTGCCGGCGGCGCCGTCGGGGCGCGGGTATACCGTCGGGCAGCAGCTGCGGCGCGCGGTCAACCGGACGCTCGCGGCCAACGGCTACGTCGAGGTGCTCACGTTCCCGTTCGGGTCCGTCGACGAGCTCGACCGCATGGGCGTGCCCGGCGACGACCCCCGGCGCGGCCTGGTCCGGCTGGCGAACCCGCTCGCGGAGACGTCCCCGGCGCTGCGCACCACGATCCTGCCGGGCCTGTTCGCGGCCGTGCAGCGCAACACGTCGCGCGGTAACGACGACCTGGCGCTCTTCGAGGCCGGCGAGGTGTTCTTCGCGGGCGACGGGAGCCCGGCGCCCATGCCGGGCGTCGAGGCGCGCCCCTCGGACGCCGACCTCGCCGCCATCGAGGCCGCCCTGCCCTCCCAGCCGCGGCACCTGGCCGCCGTGCTGGCGGGGGACTGGCTGAAGGCGGGCTGGAGCGGCGCGGCCGTCCCGGCCGGCTGGCAGACCGCACTGGCGTTCGCGGACGTCGCGGCGTCCACGGTGGGGCTCGAGCTGCGGCGCGACGCCGCCGCGATGGCCCCCTGGCACCCCGGACGCTGCGCGCGCCTGTCCGTCGGCGAGACCGTCGTCGGGTACGCCGGCGAGCTGCACCCGAGCGTGGTGAAGGGCTTCGGCCTGCCCGCGCGCACCGCGGCCGTCGAGCTCGACCTCGACCTGCTCGTCTCGCTGTTCCCGGGCGCCGGTGACGTGGCGGCGGTCTCGTCGTTCCCGGTCGCGAAGGAGGACATCGCGCTCGTGGTGGACGCCTCGGTGCCGGTCGGCGACCTCGGCGAGGCCGTGCGAGCGGGGGCGGGCGAGCTGCTGGAATCGCTGCAGCTCTTCGACATCTACACGGGCAACCCGATCCCCGAGGGCAAGAAGTCGGTGGCGTTCGCGCTGCGCTTCCGGGCCGCCGACCGCACGCTCAAGGACGCCGACGTGGCCGCTGCGCGCGACGCCGCGGTCCGGGCGGCGGCCGACGCGTTCGGCGCCGAGTTGCGGGCCCTGTGAGGGGCGTCCGGACGCCGTGCGCCTGATCCCGTTCCTCCCGCCCGGCGGCGGAGCCGATCCCGACGACCTCGAGACCGGCTTCGTCGCCTGGGCGTCCCAGGAGGGCTTCAGCCTCTACCCGCATCAGGAGGAGGCGCTGCTCGAGATCCTGACCGGCGCGAACGTGATCGTCACGACGCCCACCGGCTCGGGCAAGTCGCTCATCGCGACCGCCGCCCATTTCGCGACGCTCGCCGCGGGCGGACGCACGTACTACACGGCGCCGATCAAGGCCCTGGTCAGCGAGAAGTTCTTCGCCCTGATCGACCTGTTCGGCGCCGAGCGGGTCGGCATGGTCACCGGCGACGCGTCCGTGAATGCGGACGCGCCGATCGTTTGCTGCACCGCCGAGATCCTCGCGAACATCGCGCTGCGCGAGGGTCCGGACGCCGACGTCGCGTCCGTCGTCATGGACGAGTTCCACTTCATCGCCGACCGCGACCGCGGCTGGGCGTGGGAGGTCCCGCTCGTCGAGCTGCCGCAGGCCCAGTTCGTCATCATGTCCGCGACGCTCGGCGACGTGAGCCGGCTCGCGGCGTCCCTGGAGGCGACGACGGGACGCGAGACGTCCGTCGTGACGAGCGCCGAGCGGCCCGTGCCGCTCGTGTACAACTGGGCGATCACGCCCGTCCACGAGACCATCGCCGAGATCATCGCGACCAAGCAGGCGCCGGTCTACGTCGTCCACGCGACGCAGGCCGCGGCGGTCGAGCGGGCGCAGTCGCTGCTCAGCTCGGGGATCGTGGACAAGTCGCGGCGCGCCGAGCTGACCGAGGCGCTGCGCGGGTTCCGGTTCGCGGGCGGCTTCGGGCAGACCCTGTCGAAGCTGCTGCACGCCGGCGTCGCCGTGCATCACGCGGGCATGCTGCCGCGCTATCGGCGGCTCGTCGAGCAGCTCGCGCAGCGCGGCCTGCTCGCCGTGATCTGCGGCACGGACACGCTGGGGGTCGGCATCAACGTGCCGATCCGGACGGTGTTGTTCTCCCAGCTCACCAAGTTCGACGGACGCCGCCAGCGGGTGCTGCGCAGCCGCGAATTTCACCAGATCGCCGGACGTGCGGGGCGCGCCGGCTTCGACACCGTCGGGTACGTGGCCGCCCAGGCGCCCGAGCACGAGGTGGAGAACGCCCGCATCGCCGCGAAGTTCGCCGACGACCCGAAGAAGCTGCGCAGCGTCCGGCGGAAGAAGCCGCCTGAGGGGTTCGTGAACTACACCGAGGCGACGTTCACCAAGCTGATCGAGAGCGAGCCGGAGGAACTGCACGCCCGCATGCGCGTCACCCACGCGATGCTGCTGAACCTGCTGCAGCGCGACGAGGACACCGGGGCGGCGCTGGTCCGGCTGCTGGAGGCGAGCGTCCCCGAGCGGGCGGCGCGCCGGAAGCTGTACCGCCGCGCGGCGGCGCTCGGACGGTCGTTGCTGGCGGCGGGGGTGGTCGTCCGGCTGAGCGAGCCGACGCCCGGGGGACGCCGGTACGCCCTGGCGGTGGACCTGCAGCGGGACTTCGCGCTGAACCAGCCGCTATCCGCGTTCGCGCTCGCGTGCATCGACCTGCTGGACCCCGCGTCGCCGACCTATGCGCTCGACGTGCTGAGCGTCATCGAGGCCACGCTGGAGAACCCGATGACGCTGCTGCTGGCGCAGCAGTTCAAGGCGCGCGGCGAGGCGGTCGCGGAGCTGAAGGCCGACGGGTACGAGTACGAGGAGCGCGTCGAGATCCTCGACGACGTCACATGGCCGCAGCCGCTGGGGGAGCTGTTGACGGCGACCTTCGATCGCCTGCGTCCGGAGTACCCGTGGCTGGCCGAGACGCCGGTCAGCCCGAAGTCGGTCGTCCGGGACATGTTCGAGCGCGCGATGACGTTCGGCGAGTTCGTCGCGTTCTACAAGGTGCAACGCAGCGAGGGGCTGCTGCTGCGGTATCTCTCGGACGCCGTCCGCGCCCTGCGGCAGACCGTGCCGGAGGCGTCCAGGACGGAGGAGCTGACCGATCTCATCGCCTGGCTCGGCGAGGTGACGCGGCTGATCGACAGCTCGCTGCTCGACGAGTGGGCCGCCCTCGGGGAACTGGGCGCGGAGGCGTCCGGGGGCGAGGAGGTGCCGCCGCCGACGCGGTCGGTGACCGGGAACGCGCGGGCGTTCCGGGTGCTGGTGCGCAACGCTCTGTTCCGCCGGGTGGAGCTCTGCGCCGACGACGACGTGGACGCCCTCGCCCAGCTCGAGACCGGGCAGCGCGTGACGATGACGCGCCAGCGCTGGGACGACGCGCTGGGCGAGTACTGGGACGCCCACGACGTCATCGGCACGGGTCCGGACGCCCGCGGCCCCGCGTTCTTCATGGTCACCGAGCGGCGCGGCGGGCGGCTGTGGGAGGTGCGGCAGATCATCGACGACCCGGCGGAGGACCGGGACTGGTCCATCGAGGCGGTCGTGGATCTCGACGAGTGCGACGACGCCGACGAGTTGATCGTGCACACCACGAACTTCTCGCGCCTCGACTGACGGCAGTTCGTTCGGCTCACAAGGAAACGAGAATGGAAGAAGTGGACTTCGACGTCATCGTCATCGGCGGTGGTGTGGCGGGGACGGTGTGTGCCCACCAGCTGGCGAGCCGCGGCCATTCGGTCGCGCTGCTGGAACGCGGCCCCGTGGCCGGGTCGAAGAATCTCTCGGGCGGTGTTTTCTACTGCCGGGTCATGGAGCAGGTCTTTCCTGATTTCTGCTCGCAGGCGCCGGTGGAGCGCCGCATCACGCGCAACGTCGTGTCGTTCCTGAACGAGTCGTCGGCGGTGAACATCGACTACTGGGACGAGCGGCTCGCTGAGCCGGTCAATGCCGTCTCGGTGCTGCGCGCGAAGCTCGATCCGTGGCTGGCCGAGCGGGCTGAAGAGGCCGGCGTGACGGTCATGCCGGGGGTCAAGGTGGATCAGCTGATCGTGGACGGCGAGCAGGTGGTCGGCGTCCGGGCGGGCGACGACGAGCTGCGCAGCCACGTCGTGGTCGCCGCCGATGGGGTCAACTCCCTCATCGCGCAGCAGGCCGGCGTCCGGGCCAAGGAGCCCACCAAGCACCTCGCGGTGGGCGTCAAGTCGGTGATCCAGTTGGACGAGTGCGTCCTGAAGGACCGCTTCCGGCTGGGCGACGACGACGGCGTCGCCTACGCGGTCGTGGGGGACTCCACCCAGACCGTGGCCGGCGGCGGGTTCCTCTACACCAACCGGGATTCGGTGTCGGTCGGCGTCGTCCTGCGGCTGGACGATCTGGAGCGCAAGCGCCTCGTGGCCTCGCAGGTGCACGATCACTTCCTGTCCCATCCGGCGATCGCGCCGCTGCTGGCCGGCGGCGAACTGCTGGAGTACGGCTGCCATCTGACCATCGAGGACGGTCCCGCCATGGTCGGCCACGACCTGACGCGCCCCGGCCTGGTGATCATCGGCGACGCCGGCGGCTTCACGCTGAACACGGGCCTGACCATTCGAGGCATGGACCTGGCTGCCGGTTCTGCCCTCGCGGCGGCGACGTGCATTTCGGCGGCGCTCGCGAAGGGCGACTATTCGCAGGAGGCCCTGGACGCCTACCAGCAGGCTCTCGACGCGACGTTCGTGGGTCACGACATGAAGCTGTACGCGAAGGCCCCCCGGTTCTTGGAGACCGAGCGCCTGTACGGCGACTACGGCACGCTGCTCGCGGACGTCTTCTACCGGGCGTTCACCATGGACGCCCAGCCCCGAACCCACCTCCGGACGGCCGCGCTGCAGGCTTTCAAGAACTCGACGGTGCGGGTCCATCAACTCATCCGCGACGTCGCGGCCGGCGTCCGGGCGTTGTAAGCGAGGTACGGCCATGACTTTTCTGGGAGGCGTCCCCGAGCGGCTTGCTCGCAACGTGTACGAGACGGACGAACAAGAATCCCACATCGAGATCAACCAGGAGGTCTGCAAGGCCACGGGCACCGGGAAGCTGCTGGTGCGGGTCTGCCCGGCGCACGTCTTTCACGAGTTGCCCGACGGCACCATCACCGCGGAGTACGCGGCCTGCCTCGAGTGCGGCACCTGCCTGGCCGTGGCGGCGCCGGGGTCGTTGGTCTGGCATTACCCCCGGTCGGGCATGGGTGTGGTCTTCCGCGAAGGCTGACCGGTACGGGCCGACCACATGAGCCACGCCAGCATCACGGCGCACCCGCCCAGCGGGCCCAGGGCGAGGCTCGACACGGCCCTTAGCGTCAGATCGAACGGCCCCACCAGCAGCCCGAGCGCGACCACGGACGCCGCGAGCCAGCCGCCCGCGTAGACGAGATGGGCGTCCAAGGCCAGGACGAGCGTGCCGAGCAGCGTGAGGATGCCCATGAAGGCCGAGCTGAACGTCAGGGCGAAGAAGACCCAGCCGGGGATCGGGTACGGCTGCCCGAACAGCGGCAGGAACCACGGCCCGACGAACCACGCGGCCGCCCCGCCCACGAGCCCGAGGGCCAACAGCGCGCCCGCCGGCTTGGCGAGGGCGCGCAGGGGGGCGTCGCGGTGCTCGAGGAACGTCCGGATGGCGACGCCCTGGAATGCCGTCAGCGGCATCAGGATCGGCGCCCTGGTCAGGGAGATCGCCAGCATCAGCCCGCCCAGCAGCAGCGCGTCGTCGCCGTGGTTCGCGGCCTTCAGGATCGCCGGGTACGCCGTGATGAGCAGGGCCGTGCACGAGGTCGACAAGACGGCCAGCCCGCACTGGCGCAGGATCCGGCGGAAGCCGGCGTCCGCGCGCGAGGTGATCGCGGACCGCGACCGCGGCGCGGCCAGGAAGATCAGCAGGATCGTGGTGGCGCCGGCGAGGGCGAGCTCGAGGCGTCCGAGGGTCGCGCCCCAGGCGACGGCCGCCCCGACGAGCGCCATCCGCCAGACGACCTCGCCGCCCATGAGGGCGGCGTAGTGGGTCCACCAGCCGCGTCCGCCGAACGAGCCGACGAGCGTCACGTAGGCCGCGTACGCGACCGTCACCAGGACGAGGGCCGGCAATGCCACGGACGCCGAGAGCGGCACGACCCGCGCGGCCAACACAGGGCTGAACAGGACGATCGCCGCCGCCACGATCCCGCCGACGGCGAGCGCCGGCGCGATCATCCGGACGCCTGCCGCCCGGCCCTGCGCGACCGCCCCCACCGCCCGCGTGCTCTCGTTCTGCACGCCCGAGACCACCCCGAACATGCCCGTCAGCAGCGACCAGAAGGCGAGGTACTCGGTGGCGGCCTCGCTCGACAGGGTCCTCGTGCCGGCGAACATCAAGACGAAGTTCGACGCCGCCGCCAGCACTGAGGCGAACGCGACGAGCCCGGCCTGGCGGCGGGTGATCGGCGCGGCGGATTCTGCAGGGTCTGCGTCCACGGCGGCAGCCTAGGGCGTCTGGCGGGCCGCGTCCGGCACCGGGCGCGCGGGTCGCTCGGCACCGCGCATCGGGCTACCGCTGGTAGACGTCCGGGACGCCGTCGCCGTCGGCGTCTTGGAGGTGACGCCGGGCGATCTGCCGGTAGCGGCGGTTGCGCGCGCCCAGCACGACGGACGCCGCGAGCGCGGCCAGCGTGGACGCGAGCAGGATGCCCACCTTCGCGTGGTCCCCGCCGGGCGTGCCGACGCCGAAGCTGAGCTCGGCGATCAGCAGCGACACGGTGAACCCGATGCCGGCGAGCAGCCCGACGCCCGCGAGGTCGGCCCACCGGACGTCGTCGTCCAGCTCCGCGCCGGTGAACGTCGTGACGGCCCACGTCGTCGCGACGATGCCGATCGGCTTGCCCAGCACGAGGCCGGCGATGATGCCGAGCGTGACGGTGTCGCTCAGCGACGCCATCAGCCCTTGCCAACCCCCGATCGTCACCCCCGCGGAGAAGAACGCGAACACCGGGACGGCCACCCCCGCCGACAGCGGACGCAGGTGGTGCTCCAGCTCGCCGGCCAGCCCGTGCGGCCCGGCCCCGCCCCGCACCGGCACGCAGAAGCCGAGCACGACGCCCGCGATCGTCGCGTGGATCCCCGACGCGTGCAGCAGCGCCCACGCCACGATCGCCAGCGGCAGCAGGATCACCCAGGCCGCCCACCGCGACCGCGCGAAGAAGCGCCTGAACCGCTGCACCAGGTACGCGAACACGGCGACCGGCACCACGGTGGCCAGCATCTCAGGCACGTGGATCTCTTTCGTGTAGACGACCGCGATGATCATGATCGCGATGAGGTCGTCGACGACCGCCAGCGTCAGCAGGAAGATCCGCAGCGCGCTCGGCAGGTGCGAGCCGATGACGGCGAGTACCGCGACGGCGAACGCGATGTCGGTCGCGGTCGGGATGGCCCAGCCGCCCAGGGCGTCCGGACGCGTCGCGTTGAACGCGACGTAGATCAGCGCCGGCAGCAGGACGCCGCCCGCCGCGGCCGCGACGGGCACGAGAGCGCGGCGCGGTTCGCGGAGGTCGCCGGCGACGAACTCGCGTTTCAGCTCCAGGCCCACGAGGAAGAAGAAGACCGCGAGCAGGCCGTCGGCCGCCCACGATCCGAGCGACAGGTTGAGGTGCAGCGCCTCGGGGCCCACGCGCGTGTCGCGCAGCGCCGTGTAGGCGTCCGCCGCGGGGGAGTTGGCCAGCACGATCGCCACGATCGCGGCGGCGACGAGCAGCAACCCGCCGACGGTCTCGGTACGCAGCAGGGTCGCGATGCGTTGGGCTTCCGGCCACTCGCCGGGTGAGAGGACGCGGCGCAGGCGCTGGCGAATCATGAGGCTCCTTGGGGTCGACAGAAGGGACTGCCGACCAGACTTCCCGGCTCACCTGGGCCGAAACCCTACCGAACGCCCCCGCCGGTGTCGCCTTTGTTGCCATCGCGGCTCCATCCCGCCCGACGCCTGCGTCCGAGCCCCCGCCGGCCGCACCGGAGGCGTCCTGAGGCGGGGCGGAGCCCCGGAGTCCCTCGCGCGGAGCACACGGTTGTCACCCGCGCGCGGGACCCGCCCGAGGTTCGGGGTCACCTGTCCGCGGGACGCCCCACGGCAGCCCTGGACATTCGTTTTGCATGGATATTCCGAGGATGGAATCATCATGCCGTGACGAAAAAAATTGCTGTAGCCGGCTGCACGGGGTACGCCGGAGGAGAAGTATTGCGGTTGTTGCTCGGGCATCCCGAGGTGGAGATCGGAGCTCTGACCGCCAAGTCGTCGGCCGGCACGCTGCTGGGCGAGCATCACGCGCACCTCGCGCCGCTCGCTGACCGCGTGGTCGCGGAGACGACGATCGAGAACCTCGCCGGGCACGACGTCGTGTTCCTGGCCCTCCCGCACGGCACCTCGGCGGCGATCGCCGAACAGCTGGGCGACGACGTGCTCGTCGTCGACGCGGGCGCCGACTTCCGGCTGACGAACGCCGCTGACTGGGACAAGTTCTACGGGACGCCGTACGCCGGCTCCTGGCCCTACGGCATGCCTGAGCTGCCCGGCCAGCGCGAGAAGCTGGCGCACACGAACCGCATCGCGGTGCCCGGCTGCTACCCGACCGCCTCGACGCTGGGCCTGCTGCCCGCGATCACCGAGGGGCTCGTGACCGGCGAAGACGTCGTGATCGTCGCGACCTCCGGAACGTCCGGCGCGGGCAAGTCGCTCAAGCCGCATCTCCTCGGCGCCGAGATCATCGGCAACGTCAGCGCCTACGGCGTCGGCGGCGTCCACCGGCACACGCCGGAGATCGTCCAGAACTACCGGCTGCTCGGCGCGTCGAACCCGACGCTGTCGTTCACCCCGGTGCTCGTGCCCACGTCGCGCGGCATTCTCGCCACCATCACGGCGCCGCTCGCGAAGAACGTCTCCGCCGACGAGGCGTACGAGGCCTACCGGCGCGTGTACGACGGGGAGCCGTTCGTGCGCGTCCTGCCGAAGGGCGTGTGGCCGCAGACGCAGGCCGTCATCGGCAGCAACGCCGTGCAGGTGCAGGTGACGGTCGACGAGACCGCCGGACGCCTCGTGGCCGTCGCCGCGATCGACAACCTGGCCAAGGGCACCGCCGGCGGGGCCATCCAGTCGATGAACCTGGCGCTCGGCCTGCCCGAGACCACCGGCTTGACGTCCGTCGGCGTCGCGCCCTGATCGCACGCCCCTCGCGGGGACGCCGCGGCGTCCCCGCCCCAGACTCCCTCCCGAACCACCGAACCGCACCGACCACCAGAAACCGGGGGAACCCAGACCGATGAGTCCCGTCCTGTCGCGGCACGTCACCGCGAAGAAGCAACAGTTAGACAAGGCCCAAGTCCTGATCGAGGCGCTGCCGTGGCTGGAGAAGTACTCCGGCACGATCATGGTCATCAAGTACGGCGGCAACGCGATGATCAACGAGGAGCTGAAGAAGGCGTTCGTGGAGGACATCGCCTTCCTGCACCACGTCGGCGTCCTGCCGGTCGTCGTGCACGGCGGCGGCCCCCAGATCACCGAGATGCTGGGACGCCTCGACATCGACTCCGAGTTCAAGGCGGGTCTGCGGGTGACCAGCCACGCGGCGATGGAGGTCGTCCGCATGGTGCTCGTCGGCAAGGTCGGCCGTGAGTTGGTCAACCTGCTCAACGAGCACGGCCCGCTGGCCGTGGGCCTCTCGGGCGAGGACGCGAACCTCTTCACCGCCGAGCCGCGGCACGTGTACGTCGAGGGCGAGGAGGTCGACCTGGGTCAGGTGGGCGACGTGACCGGCGTCCGGCCGGACGCGGTGCAGAACCTGCTCAAGGCCGGCTGCGTGCCGATCGTCGCGACGGTCGCGCCCGACGAGCACGGCGAGGTGTACAACGTCAACGCCGACACCGCCGCCAGCGCGCTGGCCGCCGCCCTGGGCGCGCGCCGCCTCATCATGCTGACCGATGTGCCGGGCCTCTACGCCGATTGGCCGAACAGCCAAGACGTGATCGCGAAGCTCACCCCTGACGAGGTGGAGGAAATGCTGCCCTCGCTGGCGTCCGGGATGCGGCCGAAGATGGAGGCCTGCATGCGGGCCGTCCGCGGCGGCGTGGAGCAGGCGACGATCATCGACGGGCGTGACCCGCACTCGCTGCTGCTCGAAATGGTGACCGACGACGGACTGGGAACGGCGGTGATGGAATGAGCGTCCAGACGAGCATCTCCGAGGGGGTCATCGGTCGCTACAAGGCGTCGATGATGAACACGTTCGGCGCCCCGCGCCTGGTCATCGACCACGGCGAGGGCCCTTACCTCGTCGACGACGACGGCAAGCGCTACCTCGACCTGCTCGGGGGCATCGCGGTGAACTCGCTCGGCCACGGGCATCCCCGCCTGGCGGCGGCGATCGCCGACCAGGCCGCCAAGCTGATCCACGTGTCGAACTTCTTCGCCACCGATCCGCAGGTTCAGTTGAGCGAGCGTCTCGGCGCGATCGCGCGCAACGGGGCTGACGTCCCGACGCACGTCTTCTTCACGAACTCGGGCACGGAGGCGAACGAGGCGGCGTTCAAGCTCACCCGCCGCACCGGCCGCACGCGGGTCATCGCGATGGAGGGCTGCTTCCACGGCCGCACGATGGGCGCGCTGGCGCTCACCTCGAAGGCGGCCTATCGGACCCCGTTCGAGCCGCTGCCCGGTGACGTCACGTTCGTGCCGTACGGCGACGCGGACGCCCTCGAGGCGGCCATGGACGACACCGTCGCGGCCGTCGTGATCGAGCCGATTCAGGGCGAGGTCGGCGTCGCCGTCCCGCCGCAGGGCTGGGTGAAGCGCGTCCGCGAGATCACCGCCGCGCACGGTGCGCTCATGTGGGTCGACGAGGTGCAGACCGGCATGGGCCGGTGCGGGCTGTGGTTCGATCATCAGCGCGAGGGCGTGCTGCCCGACATCGTGACGGTCGCGAAGGGGCTCGGCGGCGGCTTCCCGATCGGGGCGTGCATCGCCCTGGGTCCGGCCGGCGAGCTGTTCCAGCCGGGCAACCACGGCACGACGTTCGGCGGTAACCCGCTGGCAGCGCGCGCCGGGAACACCGTGCTCGACGTCATCGAAGAAGACGGCCTGCTCGCCCACGTCAACGAGGTCGGCGACTGGTTGGCCGGCGAGCTCGCCAAGGTGCCCGGCGTCGCCGAGGTCCGCGGGCGCGGGTTGCTGCGGGGCGTCGTGCTCGAGCGCGACATCGCCCCGGCCGTGTACGAGGCCGGGATCCAGGCGGGCTTCATCGCGAACGCGCCTCGCCCCGGCGTGCTCCGCCTGGCCCCGCCGTACATTGTCACGCAGGCCGACCTGCAGCCGTTCGTGGACGCGCTCCCCGAACTGTTGCGCCAGGCGGCGTGACCGAGACACCCCGGCAGCCACGCAAGACCGCGCGGCAGGCCCGCATCTCGGACCTGCTGCAGCGCGCGGAGATCCGGTCGCAGGTCGATCTGGCCAACAGGCTGGCTGACGAGGGGTTTCCCTGCACGCAGGGCACTCTGAGCCGGGATCTGGTGGATGTCGGGGCGATCCGGGTGCGCAACCACGCGGGCGACCTCGTCTACGCGCTCCGGGGTGCGGAGCCCGAGCGGCTCGCCGGCGGCCGCGTCCGGTTGTCGCAGGTGGCGGGGGAGTTCCTGCTGTCGGCGGAGGCGTCCGGAAATCTGGTCGTCGTCCGGACGCCGTCCGGCGCGGCGCAGTATCTGGCGGCCGCGCTCGATAGGGTCGCTCTCGTCGAGGTCCTCGGCACGATCGCCGGGGACGACACGGTGCTGGTCATCGCGCGCGACCCCAACGGGGGCGCCGCGCTGGCCTCGAAGCTGCTGCGAATGGGTGCGAGGGAGAGTTAGAGATGGCGCAGGCGGGCGAGGGTCTTCTGTGGGGTGGCCGCTTCGAGGGCGGTCCGGCCGAGGCGATGTTCGCTCTCAGCAAGTCGACGCAGTTCGACTGGCGCCTCGCTCGCTTCGACATCGCCGGCTCGCGCGCCCACGCGAAGGCCCTGCACCGGGCGGGTCTGCTGACCGACGACGAGCTGGCCGGCATGCTGGACGGCCTCGATCGGCTGGACGCCGACGTGGCGTCCGGCGCCTTCGTCGCCGCGCCGCACGATGAGGACGTCCATGGGGCCCTCGAGCGCGGCCTCATGGAGCGTGTCGGCCCCGAGTTGGGCGGACGCCTCCGCGCCGGCCGGTCCCGCAACGACCAGATCGCGACGCTGATCCGGCTCTACTTGCGCGAGGAGCTGCGGCTGGTCGCCGCCGAGGTCCAGCAGGTCGTGATCGCGCTGTACGACCAAGCGGGCGAGCATCTCGGCGTCCCGATGCCGGGCCGCACGCACCTCCAGTCGGCGCAGCCGGTGCTGCTCAGCCACCACCTGCTCGCGCACGCGTGGCCGTTGCTGCGCGACGTCGACCGCATCCGCGACCTCGACCGGCGGCTGGCCGTCTCGCCCTACGGGTCGGCGGCGCTGGCCGGCACGTCGCTCGGGCTCGACCCCGAGTTCGTCGCCCACGAGTTGGGCTTCGCGTCGTCGGTCGCGAACTCGATCGATGGGACGGCGTCCCGCGACCTGGTCGCGGAGGCGTCCTTCGTGCTCGCGCAGATCGGCATCGACCTGTCGCGTATCGCCGAGGAGGTCGTGTTGTGGTCGACCGTCGAGTTCGGTTTCGTCACGCTCGACGACGCGTGGTCGACGGGCAGCTCGATCATGCCCCAGAAGAAGAATCCCGACGTGGCCGAACTGGCTCGCGGCAAGGCCGGTCGCTTCGTGGGCAACCTCACCGGACTGTTGACCACCTTGAAGGGCCTGCCGCTGGCGTACAACCGAGACCTGCAGGAAGACAAGGAGCCGGTCTTCGATTCGCTCGACCAGCTCCGCGTCCTGCTGCCGGCGATGGCCGGCATGCTGTCGACGCTCGTGTTCCACGCCGATCGGCTCGCCGAACGCGCGCCGCAGGGCTTCTCGCTGGCCACGGACGTGGCCGACTGGCTCGTCCGGCAGCGCGTTCCCTTCGCGCAGGCCCACGAGATCTCGGGGGCGGCGGTTCGGTATTGCGAGGAGCGTGGCATGGAGCTGACCGAGCTGACGGCGTCCGATCTGCCGGCGATCGACGGACGCCTCGGCGAGGGCGTCCTGTCGGTGCTGTCGGTGGAGGGTTCGATCGACGCGCGGAACGGCCGCGGCGGCACGGCGCGGGTGCGCGTGCAGGAGCAACTGCAGCAGGTGCTGGACGCGATCGACGCGATCACGGAGTGGGTGGAGCGACCGCTGGCCCCGGAAGCGGGGCCGGACGCGCAGGCGACCGGGCCGGCGGCGACCGGGCAGTGTCCGCTGTGCGGCGGCTCCGGAGCGGTACCGGCCGGCACGGAACTGGAGTGGCGCTCCCAAGAGGCGGATCCCGGGCGCGGCTGAGCCTCGGCCGGGCGGCGCGCGGGCGTCCGATAGGCTTGCCCAGCGTGAATGCCGTACTTGACGAACTGACGTGGCGGGGCTTCATCGCCCATTCGACCGACTTGGACGCGCTGGCCGCACACCTGGACGCCGGCCCGGCCGGCTTCTATGTCGGCTTCGACCCGACCGCGCCCAGTATCCACATGGGAAATCTCGTGCAGCTCGTCCTGGCGCGGCATCTGCAGGCGGCCGGGCATCGGCCGCACCTGCTGGTCGGCGGTTCGACCGGCCTCATCGGTGACCCGAAGGCCGCGGGCGAGCGCGTCATGAACCCCGCGGAACTCGTCGCTGAATGGGCCGAGAAGATTCGCGGGCAGGTGTCGGGGCTCATCGGCTTCGACGGCGACAACGGCGCGACGATCGTCAACAACTACGACTGGACTGCCCAGTTGTCGACGCTGGATTTCCTGCGGGACGTGGGCAAACACTTCTCCGTCAACCGGATGCTCGACCGCGAGGTCGTCCGGTCGCGCCTCGAGTCGGGCATCAGCTACTCCGAGTTCAGCTACGTGCTGCTGCAGTCGTTGGACTACCGGGAGCTCTTCCGCCGCCACGGCGTCACGCTGCAGACCGGCGGCAGCGACCAGTGGGGCAACATCACCGCGGGCGTCGAGTTGATCCGGCGGTCGGAGGGTGCGCGTGTCCACGCGCTCGCGACGCCGCTGCTCACGAAGGCCGACGGCACGAAGTTCGGCAAGACCGAGCAGGGCACCGTCTGGCTGGACCCCGACATGACGAGCCCGTACGCGTTCCACCAGTTCTTCCTGAACGCGGAGGATTCGCAGGTCATGGGCTACCTGAAGATCTTCTCGCCGCGCTCGCGCGAGGAGATCGGCGACATCGGCCGCCAGCAGGCGGAGAAGCCGTTCCTGCGGGTCGCGCAGCGGGCCCTGGCCGACGACGTCACGGACTTGGTCCACGGCCGAGAGAACCGCGTCGCCGCCGAGCGGGCGGCGTCCGCGATCTTCGGTCGCTCGGAGCTCTCCGAACTGAACGCCGGCGTCCTCGCGGCCGTGAGCCGCGAGTTGGGCGCGCAGGAGATGGCGGCCGGGGGAGAACTGCCTTCGGTCGTGGACGCTCTCGTCGCGTCGGGCGTGGTGGCCAGCAAGTCTGCCGCGCGACGCGCGATCGCCGAGGGGGGCGCGTACGTCAACAACGCGAAGGTGAGCGACCCGGACGCGGTCCTCGCCCCCGAGGATCTCCTGCAGGGCCGCTATGTCATCACCCGCCGGGGCAAGAAGACCGTCGGCGCGGTTGACGTTCTGCGCTGAGGCGTCCCGCGTAACGGGGGACGCCTCGCCCCCGAGATTGATCGGACGCCAGCGGCCCGCGGGCATCGCGGGGTCGCTGGCGTCCGCCCGCGCTAGGGGTTCCGCTCGGTGGGGAGCCCCGCCGTCGCTGGGGTCCGCACGGGGAGGCGCACCCGCGCGGCGGGCCGGCGTGGAGCGTCTCTTCACGCCGGCGACGCGCAGGAGCCGCCCGATTTGACTCGGCGCGGGGGACCACGTAATGTAATCCAAGCCTTCCGGTGAGACGGACGGGCCGAGGAGACTCGGGCCGGACGAACTGGGGGCCAACTCCAACCCAACGATGAAACCCGGGGTTCGTCGCGCTCTGCGCGAGGTATCCGGAATCATTGTCGACCCGGAGTTGGGAGGGAAAGCTCGATTTGACAGTGAGATTTCCTCTCCAATAAGCTTTATCGAGTTGCCCCACTGGACGGCGAAAGCGGTTCGGAGGTGTGCTTCGGAAGTTTGAGAACTCAACAGCGTGTCTTTTGTTTGTCAATGCCATTTTTTGCACAGACTGTTTT
>NZ_JBDHZL010000058.1:0-16264 GCF_039811905.1 Nigerium sp.
CCACCGAAGAATCCGGACGCCGTCGGCGTCCCTTTTTCTTGCCCTCGTCCGTCCCGCCCCGCTCAGTCGCCGTTCTCCGCGCGGTACAGCCACGCGCGACACAGGTCAAGGCGCGCGAGCGCGTGCGCGCGCGACGTGCCGGCCACCAGGCTCAGGATCACCCCCGCCACCCGGACGCGCAGCGCCGCCCTTGGCACCGACCGCTCGAAGACGCCCCGCCACTCCTGCACCACCTCCCCGACGCGCGCGTAGTGGCTGGGCGACAGGTCCGGCAGGACGGCCAGGTGGCCGAGCAGGCACGCCAGGTCGTCCTCGCGGAGGCCGGGGCCGGCGGCGTCCACGTCGATCATGCGGGTGAACCGGCCGCCGCTGACGAAGACGTTCGCCTCGTAGAAGTCGCCGTGGGCCGGCACGGCCGGCCCGGTCGGCGCGTCGGACGCCATCCGCTGGATGTGCCGCGTCAGGCCCCGGATCTCCCCGGCCACGTCGGGCAGCGCGGTCGCAGCCGCCGCCCCGTGGAAGTCGGCACGATCGGTCCAGGAGTCCCGGCGGGTCATGTCCATGAGCTCGCCGGGCAGGCGGTCGAGCAGGGCCAGGACGCCGTCCGGCGCGGGGAGCGTCGCGGCGTCCTCGCGCCAGGTCGCGAGGGCGTGGGCGAGCGATCGTCCAGGAACGCGTCCGGTGAGGATAACGCCCGCCTCGGGCTCGGCGACCACCGGCGGGCCGACGCGGGCGGCGTCCAGCAGGCGATGGCGGCGGCTCAACCCGTCGGAGCGGTCCGGACGCACCATCTTCGCGTAGAAGCGCCGCTCGCCGGCGTCCACCCGGACGACCGCCCGCCTCAGCGGCCGGTACGACAGCAGGTGGGTCTCCACGGCGCCGGGCACCGGGACGCCGGCGTCCGCGAGCCAGGCGCGCGCACGGCCGGCGTCCTCGGCGACGCTGAGTGCCGGCAGCCGCGGATCGTGCGGGTGCCGCCAGGCGCGCAGGCTGAGCGAGTCGAAGAAGAACGAGCCCTCGGCGTGCACGTCGGCGGTGGTGACGAGCAGGACGAGGTCGGGGTGCGCCTTCGCCGGGTCGTCGGTCGAGAAGCTCAGCGAGTACACCGCGGTCGTGTCGATGCCGGGACGGTGATGCACCTTGTCGAGGCTGATCGCCAGGTGCTCGTGCCGCGGCTCTTTCACGGCCCGGAGCGCCAGTCGGACCACGTCGGCTCGGCGCGCACCGGTGAACGCCTCGTAGGCGCGGTCGACCGCAGACATGACATCCATCCCACCACAACCGGGGCCCGACAAGAATGGAGGCATGGAGACTTATCGCAAACAGCGCAGGCACGCTCCGGCGGGGTTCTTCGCGGTGGAGGCCGCCGGGCTGCGGTGGCTCGCGGCGGCGGGAGGCGTCCGGGTGGCCCGGGTGCTGGCCGAGGGGCCGGAGTTTCTGGAGATCGAACGGTTCGCCCCGGCGCCGCCCAGCGCGGCCGCGGCCCGCGAATTCGGCGCCGGGCTGGCGAGGATGCACGACGCGGGCGCATCGGCGTTCGGCGTCGCACCCGACGGCTGGGACGGCGACGGGTTCATCGGAAACGCCCCGATGACCCTCGACCCCGAGCCGTCCTGGGGGCACTTCTACGCCCACCAGCGCTGCCTCCCGTTCGCCCGGGCCGCCCACCGGGCCGGCGGGCTGTCGTCGGACGAGTTGGGCGTCATCGAGTCGCTCGCCGGACGCCTGGACGCCGGCGACTTCGACGACGACGCCCCGCCCGCGCGCATCCACGGCGACCTGTGGTCGGGCAACGTCCTGTGGACGCCGGACGGCGTCGGCCTCATCGACCCGGCCGCGCACGGCGGCCACCGGGTGACCGACCTCGCGATGCTCGGGCTCTTCGGCTGCTCGCACCTCGGAGCGATCCTGGACGCCTACGCCGCCGAGTCCACGCGCCTGCCCGACGGCTGGCGGGACTTGCTCGACCTGCACCGCGTCCATCCGCTCCTGGTGCACGCGCAGCTGTTCGGCGGCGGCTACGGCACGCAGGCGGCGTCCGTCGCGGCGCGCTATCTGTGAGGGACGAGCGTCAGCGTCGAGCAGGCGCGGGAGGCGTCCGCGTCGGGGCGCGTCCCGGCGGCGGACACGCCGCAACCCTCCGGGCCGGGATCGTCACCGCGACCGGTCAGTCCCCGTCCGGCTCCGGCACGTAGGCGTCCAGCCAGCGGCTGATCTCGGAGAAGAACCGCTCCCGCGCGGGCTTGGCCGACAGCGTCAGATCGTGCACGCCGCCCTCGATGCGCACCAGCGTCACGCACTGCCCCAGCTTGGGCGCCCTCGCGGCGATCTTGTCGACGTCGAGCACGATGTCGGTGTTCGTCGCGGTCTCGGCCCAGCCGCTCAGCACGGAACTCTTCGCCGAGCAGCCCATCAGCACGGGGCACCGGATGTCGAGCCCGGCCGCCACCGCCGCGTGCGCCTGCAGGATCGAGCGCGCCCACCCCACCCGCACGGGCACCGGGATCGCCGACTTGAGGGCCAGGTCGAACGTCCACTCGCCGCGTTCCGTGGAGTGCAGCGACTTCACGTACAGCCCGCGCGAATCGGGCACCCGCAGCACGTTCAGCGGGTTGCGCCGCGACAGGCCGCCCATCAGGGGCGCCAGGACGCCGGCCAACGCCGGCGGACCCCACAGGTCGAGCCACGGCGAGTTCAGGATCAGGCCCGCGACCCGGCCGCGGCCCGTCCCCGACGCCCACAGCGCCGCGGCCAGCCCGCCGGTCGAGTGGGCCATGATCGACACCGACGCGTGCCGGCTCGCCACCTCGTGAACGGCGAGATCGAGCTCCTCGGCGTAGTCGCCGAGGTCGGCCACGTAGTTGGCGTACTGCCCCTCCCGGAAGCTGCGCCCGTAGCGCCGCAGGTCGAGGGCGTACAGCGTGACGCCGCGGCTCTCGAAGAAGTCGGCGACGTGGGTGTGGAAGAAGTAGTCGTTCCACCCGTGCACGTAGAGCACCGCCCGACGCCGCTCGTCGCGCGCCGGATCCGCCTGACGGGTCCGCCGCACCAACGTGGCGACCATCGGACCCTCGGGCTCACCCTCCAGGGGCAGCGCCGACAGCGGCAGGTCGCGTCTCTCGAAACCCTCGAGGAGATCGGGCAGCCAGCCGGTGACGCTCACCGAGGCGGTGCTTGACGTGGGAGGAACCCCCGCGGGTCAGCCGTAACGACGACCGCGGTCGTCGCCAGGCTCATCCTCGGAGTAGCGGTCGGCGTAGGCCGAATACTCATCGTCCTCGGGAGTCTGGGCTGATTGATTGGCTCGAAGTTCACGCTCGAGCGACGAGAAGTCCGTCTCGTAAGTCCGGTACTTCAGATCGCGAGCAACTTTGGTCTGCTTCGCCTTAGCACGGCCGCGCCCCATCCGGGTCGACCCCCTTGCATGTCGTGAGCGGTCTAGGCCGCGTTTATCTGTCAGTTTGTCGTGAGGTTAGGCTACCTGGTTCCGCGACCAGAGCAAAGCTGCGGCGCGCGACTCGGGACGCCTCAATCGTGCGGGTGTTCGCCCACGAGCCTCACGGACGCCGGCCCGTCGGCGGCGACCGACTCGCCGAGCACCCAGGCGTCCAGCCCCCGGGCCCGCGACGCGTCCAGCAGCGCCCCCACGGACGCCTGCGGAGCCACCAGCGCCATCCCGACGCCCATGTTCAGCGTCGCCTCGATGTCGGGCTGCGAGACCCCGCCGACGCCCTGCACCACCTGGAACACGGCGGGCGGCGTCCAGCTGGCGCGCTCGAGCGTGACCGCGACCCCGTCGGGGATCACCCGCACCAGGTTGTTCGCGAGCCCGCCGCCCGTCACGTGGCTGATCGCGTGCACCTCGGCGGCCTCGATCAGCGCGAGGATGTCGCGGGCGTAGACGCGGGTGGGCGTGAGCAGCTCCTCCCCCAGCGTCCGGCCGAACTCGGGCACGTCGCGATCCAGCGCCCAGCCCGCCTGGTTCAGCAAGACGTGGCGCACGAGCGAGTAGCCGTTGCTGTGCAGGCCCGAGGACGCCAGGGCGACCACGGCGTCCCCCGGACGCACGCGCTGCGGCCCCAGGATCTTGGCCTTCTCCACGACGCCCGTCGTCGCCCCGGCCATGTCGTACTCGTCGGGCTCCAGCAGCCCGGGGTGCTCGGCGGTCTCGCCGCCGAGCAGGGCCGCTCCCGCGGCCTCGCACGCGGCCGCGATGCCCCGGACGATCGCCGCGATGCGCTCGGGAACCACCTTGCCGCAGGCGATGTAGTCGGTCACGAACAGCGGCTCGGCGCCGACGACGACCAGGTCGTCCACCAGCATGCCGATGAGGTCGAACCCCACGGTGTCGTGGACGCCCATCGCCTGCGCGATCGCCACCTTCGTGCCCACCCCGTCGGTCGAGGTGGCGAGCACCGGATGCTCGTACCGCTTGAACGCGGAGGCGTCGAAGAAGCCGGCGAAGCCGCCCAGCCCCCCGAGCACCTCCGGACGCCGCGTGCGCGCCACGTCGGCCTTCATCAGCTCGACCGCCCGGTCGCCGGCCTCGATGTCGACGCCGGCGGCGGCGTACGCGGACTGCTCACTCATAGGAAACCTCTTCCAGGTGCATCAGGCGGGCCTGCTCGGCCGGGACGTGAACCGGGTACTTCCCGTCGAAGCACGCCCGGCACAGGCGCTTCTTCGGGACGCCCGTCGACGCGACGAGCCCCTCCAGGCTGATGTAGGCCAGCGTGTCGGCGCCGATGGAGCGGCAGATCTCCTCGGAGTTCAGCCCGGGCGCGATCAACTCGGCGCGCGTGGCGAAGTCGATGCCGTAGAAGCACGGCCACTCGACGGGGGGCGAGCTGATCCGCACGTGCACTTCGGCCGCGCCGGCCTCGCGCAGCATCTTCACCAGCGCGCGCTGGGTGTTGCCGCGGACGATCGAGTCGTCGACCACGACGAGCCGCTTGCCCTCGATCACGTCGCGGATCGGGTTGAGCTTGAGCCGGATGCCGAGCTGCCGGATCGTCTGCGACGGCTGGATGAAGGTGCGCCCCACGTAGGCGTTCTTCACCAGCCCCAGCCCGTAGGGGATGCCGGACGCCTCCGCGTACCCGATCGCCGCCGGGATGCCCGACTCGGGCGTCGGGATGACGAGGTCGGCGTCCACCGGCGACTCCATCGCCAGCGTGCGCCCGATCTCGACGCGCACCGAGTACACGCGCCGGTTCGCGATCGTGGTGTCGGGGCGGGCGAGGTACACGTACTCGAACAGGCAGCCCTTCGGGTTCGGCTCGGCGAAGCGCTCCGAGCGCAGACCTCCGGCGTCCACCGCGATCATCTCGCCGGGCTCGACCTCGCGGATGAACGTCGCCCCCACGATGTCGAGCCCCGCCGTCTCCGACGCGACGACCCAGCCGTTGTGCAGCCGGCCCAGCACGAGCGGGCGCACCCCCTGCGGGTCGCGGGCCGCGTAGAGCGTCTTGCCGTCCATGAACGTGAAGCAGAACGCGCCGGTGAGGCGCGGCAGCACCTCGCGGGCGGCGTCCAGCACCGAGTCGAACGTCGTGAACAGGGCCGTGACGAGGGCGGTGTCGTTCGTCGAGTCCATCCGGTCCTTGTGGACGACGGGCGCCGACGCGTCCCGCTCCTTCAGCCAAGCCGCGAGCTCGTCGGTGTTCGTCAGGTTGCCGTTGTGCGCCAGCGCGACGCCGCCGTAGCTCGTCGCGCGGTACGTCGGCTGCGCGTTCTTCCAGACGGACGCCCCGGTCGTCGAGTAGCGCGTGTGGCCGATCGCGAGGTGACCCGTCAGCGAGTTGAGCGTGTTCTCGTCGAACACGTGGCTGACCAGGCCCATGTCTTTGAACACCATGATGCGGTCGCCGTTGCTGACCGACATGCCCGCCGACTCCTGCCCGCGGTGCTGCAGGGCGAACAGGCCGTAGTAGGTGAGCTTCGCCACCTCTTCGCCGGGGGCCCAAACGCCGAAAACCCCGCATTCCTCGCGGGGTTTGGGGTCGCCGACCGGGTCGGACTCGTGCGGCGCGCGGCCGTCCAGGGGTGTCACAGGGGCAGTCTACTGGGGCGGCCGCCGCACGAGGGTCACCGGTCCATCGACGCGGGCGTCGCCGCCGCCACCGCCGGGCCGGCGCCGGCGGCGTCCCGACCCGCGCGCCGGCTGGCCGGGGACACCAGCGGTCGAACGTCGGACGCCTCCAGCGCGGCCCGCGGGGCCGCCGACGCGATCTGGTAGGGCACCGCGATCGTCATGACCCCGGGCAGCATCTTCAGCCGCAGGCGCAGGAAGACCGCCGAGTGGTTGTGCAGGATCTCCTCCCACCAGTGGCCGACCACGAACTCCGGGATGAATACGGCCACGAGATCGCGCGGTCCGCTGCGCCGGATGCCGTCGATGTAGTCGACGATCGGCGCGGTCAGGTCGCGGTAGGGCGCGTCGAGCACCACGAGCGGGACCGGCACGGCGGCGTCCATCCACGCGCGCTGGAGCGCGTGGGTCTGGTCGCTGTCGACCTGGGCGGTGATCGCGACCAGGGACGACGGCCGCGTCGCGCGGGCGTACCCGATCGCCCGCATGGTCGGCTCGTTCATCTGGGACGCCAACACGACGGCATGCACGCGGCTCGGCAGCGCCCGCGGGTCGGCCCGGACGGCCAGTTCGGCGCGAACCCCCTCGTAGTGGCGCTGGACCTTGTTCATCCACCAGCACAGCGCCGGGATCGCGATCACCACGAGGTACGCGCCGTGGGTGAACTTCGTGACCAGCACGATCACCAGCACGAGCCCGGTCAGCGCGGCGCCGACCCCGTTGATGACCCGGGAGGTCCGCAGCTGCCGCCGGACGCCGGCGCTCACGACGTGACGCAGCTCGACGGTCCAGTGCTTGACCATGCCGATCTGGCTCAGCGTGAACGACGTGAAGACGCCCAGGATGTACAGCTGGATCAGCCGCGTCACCGACGCCTGGTAGACGAGCAGCAGCAGGACGGCCGCGGCCGCCAGCATGATGATGCCGTTGCTGAACGCCAGCCGGTCGCCGCGGTTCTGCAGCTGCCGGGGCATCTGATCGTGCCGGGCGAGGATGCTCATCAGCACCGGGAAGCCGTTGAACGCCGTGTTGGCGGCGAGCACGAGCACGAGCGCCGTCGTGGCCTGCACGTAGTAGAAGAACGGGTTCGTCTGGCCGCCCGACACGGCCGCGGCGAGCTGCGCGATGACGGTGAGCTGCGGGTCCACCCGGCAGTCGCCGGCGAAGCCGACCAGGTCGCACGTGTTCTCGACGACCCGCACGTGGGTCGCCATGGCCAGCGCGGTGATGCCCGCGAACATGGTCACGGCCAGGACGCCGAGCGCGGCCAGCGTCTTGGCCGCGTTCCGGGCCTTCGGCTTGGCGAACGACGGGACGCCGTTGCTGACCGCTTCCACGCCCGTCAGCGCGGTACAGCCGGACGAGAAGGCCCGCAGGCCCAGGAACACG
The DNA here is from genome assembly GCF_039811905.1 of Nigerium sp. Classification (NCBI taxonomy): domain Bacteria; kingdom Bacillati; phylum Actinomycetota; class Actinomycetes; order Propionibacteriales; family Propionibacteriaceae; genus Nigerium; species Nigerium sp. The sequence continues at coordinate 7,481 of NZ_JBDHZL010000058.1, forward strand.
AGCCCGACCATCGACAGCGAGTGCAGTTCGGGCGTGACCTGGTAGTGGGCGGAGACGGCCTCGGGCAGCGTGCCGGTGAAGAACCGGACGCCGCCCGCCACGATCATGCCGAGGATGCCCGCCATGAACAGGTAGGTCGGCACGGCGAACGCGCGCCCCGACTCCTTCACGCCGCGCATGTTGATCACCGCGAGCACCGCGACGAGCGTGACCGCCAGCTCGACGCGCCAGGGGTTCAGCGCGGGCACGGCGGAGATCACGTTGTCGACGCCGGACGCGATCGAGACCGCGACCGTCAGGATGTAGTCGACCATGAGGGCCGCGGCGACCACGAGCCCCGGCCAGCGGCCCAGGTTGCGGGACGCGACCTCGTAGGAGCCGCCGCCGCCCGGGTAGGCGTGCACGACCTGGCGGTACGACAGCACGACCACCGTCATCAGGAACACGACGCCCAGGGCGATCCAGGGGGTGAGGTACAGGTAGGCCAGCGCGCCGAGGGTGAGCACCTTGAGGATCTCCTCGGTCGCGTAGGCGACCGAGGACAGGGCGTCGCTGGAGTAGATGGGGAGCGCCACGCGCTTGGGCAGCACGGCGTCCGCGAGCTCGTGGCTGCGCATGGGCCGGCCGACGAGGAGCCGCTTCGTGGCGATGAATCCGTTTCGCACGTCGTCGAACGTAGGACGCCGCGCGTTGGGGTTTCGCATGGACCGGGCCGCCGCCCGCATGGATCCTGTGAGGGTGGCGATCCGCGGGGCTAGGGTTCCTGCATGAGCGGTGCGCCGGACGTCGGAGGGTCGCTGGGGGCGTCGGCTCAGCCGGCCGGGACGCCGCGCGGCCGCGCGCCGGGGCGTCCGGCGGGGCAGGTGGCGTCCGGGCTGGCGCTCGGCGTCGGGCTGCCGGCGGCCGTGACGTTCGCGGCCCAGCTGAACGGCGACTGGCTGGGGCTGCCCGCGACCACCCTCGCGCTGCTGCTGGCGATGGTGCTCGCGACCCTGGTCGGCGGGCTCGTCTCGGCGCTCGTGAGCGCGCTGGTCGGGTCGGCGCTGCTGAACTACTTCTTTATTCCGCCCTACCACAGCCTCGCGATCGGCGAGCCCCACAACGTGCTCACGGTGGGCCTCTTCGTCGGGGTCGGCGTCATCGTGAGCGCGGTCGTGAACCGGGCGGCGCGGGAGGCGTCCGAGGCGACGCGGGCGTCCGCGGAGGCGCGCACGCTGGCCGCCCTGGCCGACTCGGCCCTGCAGGGGGCGGAGGCGCTGCCGACGATGCTCGAGCAGGCGCGGGCGTCCTTCGGTATGACGTCGGCGGCGCTGCTCAGCCGGCGCAACGCCGGCGAGGGCGCGTGGCTGGTGCTGGGGTCGGTCGGCCCGGAGGCGCCGACGACGCCCGCGCTGGCCGACGTCTGCGTGGACGCCGGCCCCGGCCAACGGCTCGCCCTGGCGGGGCGGACGCTGGGGGCGTCCGATCAGCTCGTCCTGCGGGCGTTCGCGGCGCAGGCCGCGAGCCTGCTCGAACGCGACCGGCTCGCGCGCGCGGCCGAGGCCGCCGAGCGGCTCAAGGCGACCGACCGGCTGCGCGAGTCGCTGCTGCTGGCGGTCGGGCACGACCTGCGGCGTCCGTTGGCGTCGGCGTCCGCGGCAGTGGAGAGCCTGCGGAACCCCCAGATCGGCTGGTCGGACGCCGAACGCGCCGAGCTGCTGGCCACGGCCGACGACTCGCTGCGGCGGCTGGCCGGCATCGTCGACGACCTGCTGGATCTCTCCCGCCTGCAGACCGGGGCGCTCAAGCCGAACGCCGACGACGTGTGGCTCGACGAGGTCGTCCCGCCGGCGCTGGACGAGTTGGGCGACGCCGGGCGCGAGGTCCGGATCGACATCCCCGACACGGTCCCGCCCGTCCGCGCGGACGCCGGCCTCGTCAAGCGGATCGTCTCCAACCTGGCCGGCAATGCTCTCACGCACGGCCGCTCCGGCGTCCCGCCGACCGTGAGCGCCGCGGCGACGCCGCGCGGCGTCGAGTTGCGCGTCGCCGACCACGGCCCCGGCCTGGACGCCGAGCAGCGGGCGCGTCCGTTCGCCGCGTTTCAGCACGCGGGCGACGCGGACGCCTCGCGCACCGGCCTGGGTCTCGGGCTCGCCGTGTCGAAGGGGCTCGCCGAGGCGATGGGCGGCACGCTCGTCGCGCGTTCCACGCCGGGGGGCGGGGCGACGCTGGTGCTCACGCTGCCGGTGGCGGACGCCGGGCCCACCGGCCCCGGGACGCCCGGCCAGCGGGAACGGGAGGACGGATGACGCGCGTCCTGGTGGTCGACGACGACCCGCAGCTCGTCCGGGCGCTGCGGATCAACCTGGCCGCGCGCGGCTACGACGTCGCGACGGCGCTCTCGGGCGAGGAGGCGCTGCGGGAGGCGTCCGGGCAGGTCCCCGACCTGGTGATCCTCGATCTCGGGATGCCCGGGCTGTCGGGCATGGACATCATCGCGGGCCTGCGCGGCTGGACCGACGTCCCGATCATCGTGCTCTCCGGGCGCACCGGCGGCTCGGACAAGGTCGAAGCCCTGGACGCCGGCGCCGACGACTACGTCACCAAGCCGTTCGGCATGGAGGAGCTGATGGCCCGCATCCGCGCGATCACGCGGCGCTCGGCGGGCGCGGACGCCGCCGACGACCCCGTGGTCGAGTTCGGCGGCGTCCGGGTGGACCTGGCCGACCATCGGGTCGTCCGGGTGGACGCGGCGTCCGGGATCGAGGAGGCCGTCCGGCTCACGCCGACCGAGTGGCACCTGCTGGAGGTGCTGCTGCGGCAGCCGGGCAAGCTGCTGAGCCAGCGGTTCCTGCTGGAGGAGGTGTGGGGGTCGGCCTACCTGAACCAGCCGTCCAACCTGCGCCTCTACATGACCCAGCTGCGCCGCAAGCTCGAGCCCGACCCGTCGCACCCCCGGTACCTCCTCACCGAGCCGGGCATGGGCTACCGGTTCCTGCCCGAGCGATAGGGGTCCGCCCGCTCCCGGGGCGGCCCCTCGCACGGGCGGCCCGCACTCACGCGCCCGGCGCGTCGGCGTCCCTACGCGCGCTGGCCCACAAACGCGGACGCCCCCGTCCGCCGGAGCGGACGGGGGCGCTGGCCAGGGTGTCAGCGGTGGTTGGACTCGTGCTTGACGGCGTCCCAGTGGGCGTCGATCGCGCCGGGCCGGCCGACCATGAAGTCGTCCACCTGGTCCTTGTTGGCGCGCAGGTGCGGGTCGTGGTCGAGGTAGTACTTCGTCTCGCGCGCGATGAGCCCCGACATGATCAGCAGGCCGATCAGGTTCGGCGCGGCCATGAGGCCGTTCGCGAGGTCGGAGAACGTCCAGACGACGTCGAGCGACGTGACGCAGCCGACGTAGACGATGAGCGAGAACACGACGCGGTAGGGCATGACGAACCGGCGTCCGAAGAGCTTCTCGATGTTGCGTTCACCGTAGTAGCACCAGCCGAGGATCGTGGAGTAGGCGAACATGACCAGCGCGATCGTCACAATGTAGTGGCCCCAGCTCACGCCCAGGCCGGCGTCGAACGCCTTCGAGGTGAGGATGGACGCGTTGGCCTTGCCGCCCGCCCACTGGCCGGTGATGACGAGCACCAGGCCCGTCATGGTCACGACGATGATCGTGTCGATGAAGGTCTGGGTCATGGAGACCAGGCCCTGGCGCGCCGGGTGGCTCGTCTTCGCCGCGGCGGCCGCGATGGCCGCCGAGCCCATGCCGGACTCGTTGGAGAAGATGCCGCGGGCCACGCCCATCTGGACGGCGATCATGATGGTCGACCCGATGAACCCGCCGGTCGCAGCGCTGCCGGTGAACGCCTGGCTGAACACCTGCTCGAACGCGCCCGGGATCGCCGGCAGGTTCATGCCGAGCAACACGAGCGACACGCCCACGTACAGGATGATCATGACCGGCACGAACGCCGCCGTCACGCGGCCGATCGACTTGATGCCGCCGACCAGCACCACGAGGGTGATGATCGTCATCACGACGCCGGTGATCCACGTCGGGACGCCGAAGCTGTTCTCCACGTTGCCGGCGATCGAGTTGGCCTGCGTGCCGTTGCCGATGCCGAACGTGGCGATGACCGCGGCGATCGAGAAGAACGTGGCGAGGAAGGTGCCGAACTTTCCGCCGATGCCGTCCTTCAGGTAGTACTGCGGGCCGCCGGTGACCTCGCCGCTCACGTCGCGGTGGCGGAACCGGACGGCGAGGAACGCCTCGGAGTACTTGCTGGCCATGCCGAGCAGGCCGGTCACCCACATCCAGAACAGGGCGCCGGGGCCGCCGACGGACAAGGCCGTCGCCACGCCGACGATGTTGCCCGTGCCGACCGTCGCCGCGAGGGCGGTGGTGAGGGCCTGGTACTGCGAAATGTCGCCGTGGTCGGACTCGACGCCCTCATCGGAGCGGTCGATCAGGGCGAGCCGGAGCGCCGACCCGAGCTTGCGGAACTGCAGACCGGACAGGCGAATCGTCAGCCACAGTCCGGTACCGAGCAGGAGGGGAATCAGGAAGAAGGGTCCCCACACGAAACTGTCGAGCGTGGAGAGAAAATCGGAGAAGGCGTCCATACGGAGGCGGGGTCCTTTCGCGCAAAGATCCGCGCGCACGCGGATCGAGGTGGTCCGACTCTCGCACAACCGTGTTACAGGAGTGCTAAGTCCGCGATGCGGTCGCCAGCGTGTCGCGCGAGACACCTTGTCACAGCGGGGTCTGCGCGCGTGGGGCATCCGGGCGGGGCGCCGGGGGCGTGACTCAGCGCACCAGCCGCAGGGCGACCGGGTAATGGAAGGGGCGTCCCTCGGAGGCGACCGCCGCCCCGCGCAGGTGGAACCCGATCGAGCACAGCACGACGAGCAGGGCCGCCGGCCACCCCAGCCCCGTCGGCATCAGCAGCATGGCGACGGCCAGCCCGACGGCGACGGTGATCTCCCAGTTGAGCGACTCGACCGCCTCCGCCCGGACGCGCGGCCGCCGCTGCCCCACCGTCAGCAGCACGAGCAGCGGCCCGACCCAGTGGGTGGCTAGGCCGATCCAGTGGGCGGTGGTCATCAAGGAGGTGTCCGCGGCCGTCAGGCGGCCGAGAGCATCGGACGCCGCGGCCGGCCGGGCGGCCGGGTCGTCCGGCACGTCAGCGGCCCATCGCGGCGGGGATGGTGACGGACCAGGCGTCCCGGATCTCGGCGAGCGGCAGCGAGAACAGCCCCTCGACGGCGAGCTCCGGCTGCTCGGTCACCTCGCCCAGCACGGCCATGGGCACCCCGGCGGCCGCGCAGCGCGCGGCGAAGGCGTCCACCCCCTCGCGGGGCAGAGAGACCAGCGCCCGCGCGGCGGACTCGCTGAAGAGCGCCACCGTGGCGTCCGCGACGGGGAGGACGACGCGCGCGCCGAGGCGTCCGCGCAGGCAGGATTCGGCGAGCGCCTGCGCGAGCCCGCCCTCGGACAGGTCGTGCGCGCTGGTGAGGGTCCCCTGCTGGGACGCCTCGATCAGGACGCCGGCCAGCGCCTGCTCGGCCGCGAAGTCGGGCCGCGGCGGACGCCCGCCGAGGTGATCGTGGATGACGCCCGCCCACGCCGAACCGTCGAGCTCGTCGCGCGTGTCGCCGAGCAGCACGACCGCGTCGCCGGGCTGGGCGAAGCCCAGGGGCGTCCGGTCGGCGACGTCGTCGATCACGCCCAGCATGCCGATGACGGGCGTCGGCAGGATGTTCTGGTCGCCGGTCTGGTTGTAGAAGCTGACGTTGCCGCCGGTCACCGGCGTCCCGAGGGCCTGGCAGCCCTCGATGAGGCCATCGATCGCCTGCGAGAACTGCCACATGACGGCCGGATCCTCCGGCGAGCCGAAGTTCAGGCAGTCGGTGATCGCGACGGGCTGCGCGCCGGAGACGGCGACGTTGCGGTAGCTCTCGCACAGGGCCAGTTGCGCGCCGACGTACGGGTCGAGCAGGCAGTAGCGGCCGTTGGCGTCCGTCGCGAGGGCGATGCCCAGGCCGGACGACTCGTCGATGCGCAACATGCCCGCGTTCTCGGGCTGCGCGAGCACGGAGTTGCCCCGCACGTAGCGGTCGTACTGGTCGGTGACCCACGACTTGTCGCACAGGTTCGGCGACGACACGAGCTGGAGCACCTGCCCGGCCAGGTCGCCGCCGTCGGTCGCCCGCTCCAGGCCGGTGGAGGCGTCGGCGATCAGCGCGTCCTGCCACGCCGGACGCTCCACCGGACGCTCGTACACCGGGCCCTCGTGCGCCACGGTCTTCGGATCCACGTCGACGACCCGCTCGCCGTGCCAGTCGATGAGCAGGCGGTCGCCGGGGATGACCTCGCCGATCACGGTCGCCAGCACGTCCCACTTCGCGCAGATGCGCAGGAACTCGTCCACGTCTCCCGGCCGGACGACCGCCATCATGCGCTCCTGGCTCTCGCTCATGAGGATCTCCTCGGGCGCGAGCGTCGGGTCGCGCAGCTCCACGAGATCGAGGTCGACGTGCATGCCGCCGTCCCCGGCGCTCGCCAGCTCGGACGTCGCGCACGAGATGCCCGCCGCCCCGAAGTCCTGGATGCCGGTGATGATGCCCGCCTCGAACAGCTCGAGCGTGCACTCGATGAGCAGCTTCTCCATGAACGGGTCGCCCACCTGCACGCTCGGCCGCTTCGCCGGGCCGTCGGCGTCGAACGTCTCCGACGCCAGAATGGACGCCCCGCCGATGCCGTCGCCGCCCGTCGCGGCCCCGTACATGATGACCTTGTTGCCCGCCCCGGACGCCAGCGCCAGGTGCAGGTCATCGTGCTTCAGGACGCCCACGCACAGCGCGTTGACCAGGGGATTTCCGTAGTACGTGGGGTCGAAGACGACCTCGCCGCCGATGTTCGGCAGGCCGAGGCAGTTGCCGTAGCCGCCGACGCCGGCCACGATGCCCGGCAGGACGCGGGCCGTGTCGGGGGCGTCCAGCGGGCCGAAGCGCAGCGGATCCATCACGCCGATCGGCCGCGCGCCCATCGCCAGGATGTCGCGGACGATGCCGCCCACCCCGGTCGCCGCGCCCTGGTACGGCTCGACGTAGCTCGGATGGTTGTGGGACTCGATCTTGAACGTCACCGCCCAGTCGCCGCCCACGTCGACGACGCCGGCCTGCTCGCCGATGCCGGCCAGCAGCGGCCCGCGCGGGGTGTTCTTGCCCAGCACGCCGAACCGCGCCAGGTGCACCTTGCTCGACTTGTACGAGCAGTGCTCGGACCACATCACGGAGTACATGGCGAGCTCGCAGCCGGTCGGACGCCGACCCAGGATCTCCCGGATCCGGGCGTACTCGTCGGCCTTGAGCCCGAGCGCCGCCCAGGGCTGCTCTTCGTCGGGGGTGTTCAGCGCTTGCGCAACGGTGTCGACCACGGGGACCAACCTATCGCGGGCCGACGGCCGCGGCGTCCCGCGTTCAGAGGCGGACGCCGCGGCCGCTGGGGCCGCCGCTCGGCCCGGCCGGCTACTGGACGGCGACGTCCACGCGGCGGTTGAGGCTGTTCTCGCTGCTCACCGGCGCGTTCGCCGCGTTGCCCTGCACGATGATCGCATCGCTCGGGACGCCGTCGGCGACCAGCTTGTCGCGCACCGCCCGGGCGCGCTGCAGGCCGAGGTTCTCGTTGCCCGCCTCGGAGCCGCGCTTGTCGGTCTGCCCGACGACGGTCAGCTTGGTGCCCTCGCACTGCTTGACGACGCCCGCGATCTGCTGGATCGCCGCGTTCGCCTGGTCGCTCAACTGGGCCGAGCCGCTGTCGAAGACGATGGCCGGGGGTTTCGACAGCTCGCGCACCTTCGCGCCCTTCACCGAGCACACCGGCACGACCGAGATGCTGTTCTCGACCTCGGCGCCCGTGAAGGCCGCCTTCACGGCGTCCGCGGCCGCGTTCTTCTCGTCCTCGGTGGAGACGTTGCCCGCGATCAGCGCCTTCGTGCCGCTGACGTTGAGGTTCAGCGCCTCGACGGGCGCCAGCGCCGAGGCCAGCGTCGTGAGCGCCTGGCCGCTCGGCAGCGTCGAGCCGGGGGCGACGTTGAGCTTGTCGGTGACGGTCGTCCCGGCGCCCACGCCCTGCTGGAGCGCCTGCACGACGGACGCCTTCGTCGCCTCGTCAGGAACCGAGCCCGCCACCGTGACCGTCTGATTGGACACGTTCAGCGAGAACTGCGTGGACGCCGTGTCGGCCGCCGACGTGGTCGCGCCCGGGCTCGTGGGCTGGCCCGAGGCGGTGCAGCCGCCCAGGGTGAGCGCCAGCGGGATCGCGAGCGCGGCGAGCAGCCGGCGTCCGTGCCGGTGGCGCGGGCAGGGGGTGAGGGATGACATGAGGTTCCTCCTGGTCCATTCGGTCCTCGATCGCCCGCCGACGCGGGCTCGATCATCCTAGGGCCGGACGCCGCCCGCGTCGCCCCCGCACAGAGCAGCGGGCCCGGACGCCGTCGGCGTCCGGGCCCGCTGGTGCGGATGTCGGGACTACTTCTTGGGCACGTCCCACCGGCGGAAGCCCGCGTCCTGGGCGCGCTCCTCGTCGATGAACCACACGTTGGCCTGCGCCTGCTCGAACACGGGGATGTCGGGCGTCAGGTAGACCTTCGTCTGCTTGGCGCCCTTCACCGTCCAGCCCTCGGGGCCGGAGCCGTCGGGGTTGGCGTCCGCGGACCCCGGGCCGAACGGACCGTCCCACACCGTCGCCACCGGGCCGGTGGGCTCGGGCTCCGGCTCCGGTTCCGCGGGAGCGGGCTCCGGCTC
>NZ_JBDHZL010000059.1:0-16098 GCF_039811905.1 Nigerium sp.
CGGCTCGGTCAGCGATGCCCGCCGCTGACCGGCGCAGCGGTCGCGTGCAGCCGCTCGATCGCCCCGGCGTGCAGCCGGTCGGTCTCGACGACGGCCAGCCCCATCGCGCGCACCACGGTCAGCGGGCGCCGCGTGTAGTGCTCGCCCTGCAGCGGCACCGTCACGAGCTCCAGCAACCGCTCCAGCCCCCTGACCAGGGGGTTCGTCGCGACCACGTGGTCGGCGAGCAGCAGGCGTCCGTGGGGGCGCAGCACGCGCACCATCTCGGTGAGGGCCTGGCGCTCGTCCGGCATGCCGCACAGCGCATAGGTGCAGACGATCGCATCGAAGGACGCCGCCGCGAACGGCAGCGCGCCGGCGTCGCCGCTGACCAAGCGCGCCTCCCGGCCGAGGGCGTCCGCGCGGCGGCGGGCGGCGTCCAGCATCGCGGGGCTGCGGTCGAGCGCGGTCAGCCGGACGCCCGCGGGGTACAGCGACAGGTTCGCGCCCGTGCCGACGGCGACCTCGAGCGTCTCCCCCGCCGCGCGCTCGCAGACCCAGCGGCGGCTGTCCGCGAGGAAGCGGCGCTCGACGCCGGCGGTGCGCTCGTCGTAGCTGGCGGCCTGGCGGTCCCAATAGCGGGCGGCCCGCCGGTCGCGGGCGGTCGGCTCCGGCGCGCCAGAGCTCGGGCCGCTCACCGGTGTCCCACCGCGGGGTCGCTCCTCACGCGCCGATCCTCGCATCCCGCGGGCCCGCCGTCATCCGTAGGCTGTCCGCATGAGCGGCCCCGCGAGCGAGACCGACCCGGCGGTCACCCGGCTGACGGACGCCGTCCGCGCGGCCCTGGCCGCGGCGGCCGACCCGGAGGTCGGCGTCCAGCAACAGCGGTACATGAAGTCGGCCATGCCGTACCGCGGGCTCAAGACGCCCGTGCTGAAGGCGGCGCTGCGTCCGCTGTTCGAGCAGCACCCCTTGCCCGGACGCCCCGCGTGGCTCGTCGCCGTCGCGGAGCTGTGGGACGCCGCGACCCACCGCGAAGAGCGCTACGCCGCGATCGCCCTGCTGCGCGACCGACGGTACCGGGGGTGGGCGCGGCAGCCCGACGAGGCGCTGCTTCGGGTGATCCGCCACCTGATCGTGTCCGGCGCATGGTGGGACTACGTGGACCAACTGGCGTCCCACAGCGTCGGCGACCTGCTGAGGGCACACCCGGCGACCATGACGCCGCTGCTGCGCGCGTGGGCGTCCGAGCGGAACCTGTGGCTCCGCCGCACCGCCATCCTCAGCCAACTGCGCTCCAAGGCCGACACCGACACGGCGCTGCTCACCGACGCGATCGCCGGCAGCATCGCCGACCCCGACTTCTTCGCCCGCAAGGCCATCGGCTGGGCGCTACGCGAATACTCCAAGACGGACGCCGCCTGGGTGCGCCGGTTCGTGGCCGAGCACGACCTCGCGCCCCTGTCGCGGCGCGAGGCACTCGCGTGGCTGGCCGCGCGGGATGCGGCGTCCTCGTGAACGGATCGCACCTGGTCAAACGCTCACGGGCGGCGAGCGGGCTCGGTACCGTCGAGACATGACCGAGCGCAACGTGATGGGTGAGCCGTTGGTCGAGTGCGGCTCGGACCCCCTGACCGGCTTCTATCGAACGGGCCGCTGCGAGACCGGGCCGGAGGATCTCGGCAGCCACACGATCTGCGTCGTCGCGACGCAGGAGTTCCTGGAGCACCAGCGCGCGACCGGCAACGACCTGGTCACCCCGCGCCCCGAATGGCTGTTCCCCGGCCTGCGTCCGGGCGACCGCTGGTGCGTCGTCGCCGCCCGCTGGCTGCAGTCCCACCAGGCCGGGCGCGCCGCGCCGGTCATCCTGGCCGCCACCCACGAGCGGGTGCTGGACATCGTCCCGTTCGACGTCCTCGCGACGTACGCCGCCGACGTCCCCGACGACCCGGGCTCGCTGATAGACGGGGGCTGACAGGGGAAGGTAGCCACCACAAGCCACGATGTGATGGGATGAACGGATGACGACCGAAACCGAACGCAGCGCCGAGCGCCTCATCGACGCCCCGGCGGCAGTGATCTTCGACATCCTCAGCAACCCCGAACGACACCCTGAGACGGACGCCTCCGGCACCGTCGTCAGCGACGAGAAGACGAACCGCATCAAGGCGGTCGGCGACGTGTTCCGGATGAACATGACCAGCAACGCCGGCAGGGGCCGCGAGCCCGAGTACCAGACGGACAACCACGTGACCGGCTTCATCGAGAACAAGCTCATCGCGTGGCGCCCCGGCCCCACGGACGCCGACGAGCCCTTCGGCTGGGAGTGGCTCTACGAACTCGAGCCGCAGGGGTCCGAGGCCACGCTCGTGCGGCTCAGCTACCGCTGGGGCGACGTCGACAAGAACACCGTCAACCAGGTGGGCCTCCCGAAGTTCGAGGCGTCCGACCTGGAGGCGTCCCTCGGCCAGCTCGCCTCGGCGGTGGCGGCCGCGCAGTCGCGGTCCTGAATCCGGCGAACGATCACGGCGGCCCCGACGCGTCGGGGCCGCCGTGTCGTCTCGGGGCCCCCCGGCCGGACGCGCCGCCCCCTCGTCGAACCTGAGAAAAACGCGTCGGTCCGGCAACGAACGACCGTCGCCGCCGACGCGCGTACTCTCGCTACACGGCTCTGACTAGGTTAGGAGCCGCAAGGCGCCCTCGGATGGCGTCCATGGAGGAGGAGACGACATGCCCAGCAGCACCCCGACCGGCCGGCCCGACGACAACATGGCTCGGGACGCCGACGGCACCCCATCCGCGACGACCGCGGGGACGGCCTGACCAGCCGCGACCGCACGACCGACGCGCCGCGCGACCCCGCGTACCGCGACCCCGCGTACCGCGATCCGGCAGACCGCGATGCGGCCCCCCGCGATCCGGCCTACCGCGACTCCGCGCTCTCCGACGAACGCGACCGCACCCGCGCCGCCCAGGGCGCCGGGGCGTCCGATCGTCGTTACGCCGACGCCGACGCCGACGTCGCCACGCCGACCGCCGTTCCCGACGAGCGCCGCGACCTCGCCTACCGCCTGCAGATGGCCCGCATGCAGAACCGGGCGACCACCGACATCGGTCTGCTCGTGCTGCGCATCGGGGCGCTCATGCTGCTGCCGCACGGCATCCACAAGGCGATGGGGTACGCAGGCTTCCGCAACGCGGTGGCGAGCAACGGCTTCGGCGCGCTCGCGCCCGACATCTTTTCGTTCCTCGTGGTCGCGGGGCAGATCGCGCTGCCGATCCTGCTGCTCATCGGCCTGTTCACCCGGCTCTCCGGCCTGCTGATGGCGGTGATGATGGGGTTCATCGCGGTCGTGTTCGTCGTGCCCACGAGCGGACTGATCGACGCCCGCACCGGCGGGCTCTCCGCCGAGTCGGCGCTGCTGTACGCCGTGCTGGGGCTCGCGCTGTTCTTCACCGGCGGCGGCCGGTCGTCGCTCGACCACGCCATCGGTTCCGGACGCCGCGAGCGCCGGGCCGTCAAGCACAGCGAACGCGTCGACCCGGTCGCCTGACCGGACGCCCCACCCGCACCGAGGGTCGCCCCACCCGGGGCGGCCCTCGCGGCGTCCGGTCGCTAGTCGGGCAGCCGCCAGGTGTGCACCGGGGCGTTCGTGTGCATCTGTTCCACGTACAGGGCGGTCATGGCGCGCAGCGCGTCGGGGCGGTCCAAGCCGGACGCCTCCAGCCGCCGCACCGCCGCCGCCTGCCACTCGGCCCCGTTCACGCCGGTCAGGCAGCGGCCCTCGATGACGCCCAGGTAGCGCTCGATGACCCCTGCGTCCACGCCCCACCGCTGCAGCCCCTCGCGGGCGAGCGGCAGCAGGTGACGCAGCGTCAGCTCGCTCGCCGGCATCTCCCCGAGCCCCGGCCAGTACAGCGACGCGTCGATGCCGAACCGGGCCCCGGCGATGAAGTTCTCCTCGGCGCTCGAGAAGGCCATGCGCGTCCAGAGGGGCCGCTCGTCCTCCGCGAGGACGCGCAGCGTCCCGTAGTAGAACGCCGCGTTCGCGAGCGTGTCGATGATGGTCGGCCCGGCGGGCAGTACCCGGTTCTCGACGCGCAGGTGCGCGCTTCCGCCGACCGTGTCGTAGATGGGCCGGTTCCAGCGGTAGATCGTGCCGTTGTGGAGGCTCATCTCGTCGAGCGCCGGGGTGCCGCCGGCGTCCAGAATCGCCTGAGGATCCTCGTCGCCCACCTCGGGCAACAGCGCCGGAAAGTAGCGGGTGTTCTCCTCGAACAGGTCGAAGATCGACGTGATCCACCCTTCGCCGAAAAACACCCGCGGCCGGACGCCCTGATTCTTCAGCTCGATCGGCCGGGTGTCCGTCGCCTGGGTGAACACCTCGGTGCGCGACTCGGCCCACAGGTGTTTGCCGAAGAAGAACGGCGAGTTGGCCGCGAGAGCGAGTTGCGGGCCGGCGAGAAGTTGCGCGGCGTTCCAGTGGCGGTCGAAGGCGTCCGGGGAGACCTGCAGGTGCAACTGGACCGATGTGCAGGCCGACTCCGCGGCGATCGAGCCGGTGAATTCGGAGAGGTGCTCGGAGGTGCCGTGAATATCGAGGAAGATATCCTCGCCGCGCGACGTCAGGATGGCCGCGTTCAGCGCCTCGTAGCGGGCGTTGTCGCTCATCCAGTCGCCGGCGAACGTCTCGGGCGTGACGGTCGGCAGCATCCCGATCATCACGATGTGGCTGCCGACCTCGTTGCTGCGGGCCTCGGCCTTGTTCAGGGACGCCCGCAGGTCCCGCTCCAGATCGAGCAGGTTCGACCCGCGCAGCGTCCGGGGGCTCACGTTGAACTCGATGTTGAACCGCGCCAGCTCGGTTTGGTACTCGGGGTCGGCGATCGCGTCGAGCACGTCGGCGTTCTGCATGCGCGGCTCGAAGTTCTCATCGACCAGGTTCAACTCGATTTCGAGGCCCGACATCGGCTCGTCGAAGTCGAAGAGGTCGCGCGCGAGCATCTGCTCGAGCACGTCGAGGTCGCTCAGCACCTTGTCGCGGAACCGTGCCCGCTGTTCGCGCGTGTACGAGCGCGCGGAGGTCTCTCGGCCCATAAGCGATCTTCGCACGGATGCCCCCGGCGCAACACCTCTGGCAAGGGGTTTCGGACGCCGGCCCGTGTGCGTTTCTATGCGGCGTTGTCCACCCTGGAGTGTGGGGAACGCAGCACTGAAACGTCACAGGGGGCGCGTCAGCCCGGCAGGCCGACCGCGTCGAGCCAGTCGGCGACGACACGGCGTCCGATCGGCTCCAAGGTCGGGCCGAGGCGGGCGGCGTCCTCGCGGATGACCCGCGGGTCGAGCCCGTTCGCGCCGATCTGATGCGCGTGCCCGATCAGCCAGCGGTCGATGCGGGACGGGTCGGCCTCCAGATGGAACTGCAGCCCCAACGCGGACGCCGTCGCGAACGCCTGCACCGGCGTCGTCGCCGTGGACGCCAGCGACTCGACGCCCTCCGGCAGCACGATGCGGTCGCCGTGCCAGTGCAGCACCGGGACGCCCGCCAGCGGCGCGAGCACGGACGCCTCGCCCGCGGCCGTCAGGTCGACCGGCGCCCAGCCGATCTCGGCGTCCCCCGCCCGGAGGCCCCCGCCGAGCGCCCGCGCGATGAGTTGCGCGCCCAGGCACACGCCCAACACGGGACGCCCGGCGTCCAGCCGCCGGCGGATCAGGGCCAACTCGGCGTCCAGGAACGGGTGCAGCGCCTCGTCGCGGGCCCCGATCGGGCCGCCCAGGATGACGAGCAGGGCGGGGTCGGCGTCCTCGAGTTCGGACACCGGGTCGACGCCGGCGTCCCAGTAGCGGGCCACCAGCCCCCGGTTGGCGAGCACGGGCGCGACGACGCCGAGATCCTCGAACGAGACGTGTCGCAGCGCCAGGACGGTGGGGTCGGCCATCGGGATCTCCCTCGGTGTGGGGTGTGGCTGAGGCCGTCCACGCTACCGAGGCAGAGCGGCATGAGCGAGGGATTGGGTCCGCAAGAACCGGACGCGACGAGCGGCGCGCCGACGCTCGCCGGCCAGGCCCTACCGGTGCCAGTCGGCGAGCCGTGCGGCGAGCACCCGGTTGCTGTCTTCGAAGGCCGCGAGGTTCGCCTCCTTGGTTCCGCCCATGAGGAAGCCGCCCACGTGGTCGCCGGGCAGCCAGAAGAGGTGCCCGGCGCCGGGGTACACATGTGCTTCACCGAGCGCGCCCTTGGCCCGCGCCAGATCGACCGCGGCGACGTCGCCCTGCCACATCTGGTCGTCGCTGCCGGCGAACGTGAGCAGGTGCCCGCGCAGCGTGGTGATGTCGATCCTGGCCGCCGCGGCGTCCGGATCGCGGGCGGTGGATGTCTCGTAGGTCGTCCGGAGCCGCATGGGCGTGTTCAGCAACCGCGGCACCATCATGTCGGCCAGACCCTGCGGCGAGCTGTACTGGAAGCGCACGTATGGTAGCTCTCGGCCCTGCCACGTCCACGACGACCCGGGCGCCGCGTAGTCGAGGCCCTGGTACACGTACTCACCAGGCGAGTAGGCGACGACGTTGTCGATGCGCGGGTAGTACGTCGGCAGCAGCGAGACCAGCTCGCCGCCCTTCGAGACGCCCACGACCGTGACGGGCGCCGCCGACGACGCGTGGGCGTCCACGTACTGAAGCACCTCGCCGAAGAACTCCAGCGGAACCTTGTCCAGCGTCGGCCGCTGGTTCTCCTGGCCGAAGAAGAACAGGGCGAGCACCTCGTAGCCCTGGTCGGCGAGCCGGTTGGCGAGGTCCCAATTGCAGCCGCCGTCGGAGCCCCCGAACGTGACGACGACGCCGCGATGGGTGACGCGGTCGGGCTTGAGGTGGAAGCCGTTGAGGTACGTGCCGGTGACGTGCGTGACGCCCACCCCCGGACGCCCGCTGTACGTCGAGAGATCCGCCGGGTTCTCCCTCCGCAGCGCGGGTTGCGGGTAGCGCCACCCGTTGATCCCCCGCACCACGAGCACGATCAACGCGAGGGCGACGACCGCGCCCACGATCCACAGCAGAACCTTGCCGAGCTTCCTCACGCCGCCCATCATCCATCGCCGTGCGCTACGCGCGACAAGTGACGCTCCCGGCGAGACGCGTCGGGAAGGCGAGCGGAAAACAGGCGCCCGCGGCGTCCCACGAACGGGACGTCGCGGGCGACGCGACTCAGCCGAGCGCCTCGGCGATCGGGGTGGAGCCGTCGTTGAACTCGTAGGTCTTGCCGATCGTCGCCGGGTCGTCGACGGCGGCCGCGATCACGGCCGCGACGTTGCCGCGCGACACGTGCGAGCCCTCGACGCCCTCGCCGGTCTCGATCGAGCCGGTCGGCGCCTCGAGGGTGAGGGTGCTGGGACGCAGGATCGTCCAGTCCAGCGACGTCTCGGCCAGCGCCCCGTCGGCCTGCGACTTGGCGTCCGCGTACGCGTAGAACGAGTTGCTCTCGGGGACGCCGTGGTTCGGCCCGGCGCCGAAGTACGACACCATCAGGTACCGCTGGACGCCGGCGAGCCCGGCGGCCTCCATCGACCGGCGGGCGGCCTCCAGGTCGACGGCGTAGGTGCGCTTCGGGCTGCCGCCGCCCGCGCCCGCGCTCCACACGACGACGTCGGTGCCGGTGTCCTTCAGCAGTTCGGCCATGTCGGCGGCGCTCATGGTTTCGATGTCGGCGACGACGGCCTCCGCGCCCGTCGCCTCGACGTCGGCGACGTGCTCGGGGTTGCGGATCCACGAGCTGACCTCGTGACCCGCCTTCTTCAGCAGCGGGGCCAGCAGCAGGGCGACCTTGCCGTGGCCCCCGATGATCGTGACGTTACTCATGCGTCCCAACCTAATCCGACGCCCAAGCCGGACGCCACGCGGGCGTCCAGCCGGGCGTGCGGCTCGGCGAGGCCGGGCGACCCGGCCGGCGCCGGCCGCCCGCCCCTCCCCTCAGGCCTGCTCGCGGCGCGTGCGCTCGGCCTTGTGCTCGGTGTAGGCGTCCACGAGGTCGTCGCCGCGGAACAGCGGCCCGGACGTCCGCTGCCCGAGCTGCTCCATCGCGAGGCGGCCGACCAACTGCTGGTTGGTCGTGACCCGCTCGGAGCGCGCGTTGGAGAAGAAGCTGATCACCCAGCGCAGCAGCGTCGAGATGCGCTGCTTGAAGCCGGCGATGTAGAGCAGGTGCAGCACGAGCCACATCGCCCACGCGACGAAGCCGGTGATCTCGAACTTGCCCACCTTCACCACCGCGTTGAACTTCGCGATGGTCGCCATCGAACCCTTGTCGACGTACTTGAACGGCTTGGACGCCTCGGCGAGCGCCTTGTCCCTCGCCTCGCCGGGCCGCAGCTGCCGGGCGGCGATCAGCTTCGCGACGTAGCGCGCCGACTGGATCGCGCCCTGCGCGACGCCCGGGACGCCCTTGACGGCCATCATGTCGCCGATCACGAAGACGTCGGGGTGGCCGGGCAGCGAGAGATCGGGCTGCACGTTGATGCGGCCGGCCCGGTCGAGCTCGGCGCCGGACTGCTCGGCCAGCGTCTTGCCCAGGTCGCTCGCCTGGACGCCGGCCGCCCACATCTTGCAGGAGGAGTCGATGTGCTCGCTGCTGCCGTCTTTGTACTTGACGGTGAGGCCGTTGAAGTCGAGGTCGGTCACGAGGCCGTTGAGCTTCACCTCGACACCCACCTTTTCGAGGGCCCGCTGGGTCTTCGCGCCCAGCCGCTTGCCGAACGGCGGCAGCACCTGCGGGGCGCCGTCGATGAGGATGACCCGCGCCTGACGAGGGTCGATGTCGCGGAAGTCTTTCGCCAGCGTCCGGGACGCCAGCTCGCGGATCTGGCCGGCCATCTCGACGCCCGTCGGCCCGGCGCCGACGACGCAGAACGTGAGGTGCCGGCGCACCTCCTCGGGGCTGTCGGCCATCTCGGCCTGCTCGAACGCCCAGAAGATGCGCGAGCGCAGCTCGAGCGCGTCGTCGATCGACTTCATGCCGGGCGCGAACGTCGCGAACTGATCGTTGCCGAAGTACGACTGCCCGGCGCCGGCCGCCACGATCAGCGAGTCGTAGGTGAGCGTGGACGGGTTGTCGAGGTGCCGCCACGTGACCTGCTTCGCGTCGAGGTCGATCGTCTCGACCAGGCCCAGCACCACCTGGACGTTCTTCTGCCGCTTCAGGATCTCCCGGGTCGCCGGGGCGATCTCCCCCTCCGACAGGATGCCCGTCGCCACCTGGTACAGCAGCGGCTGGAACAGGTGGTGGGTCGTCTTGGCGACGAGCGTGATGTCGACGTCGGCGTCCTTGAGGGCTTGGGCGGCGAACAGGCCGCCGAAGCCCGAACCGACGATCACGACGTGGTGGCGCGAGCGCTTGCCGAACCGCTTCATGAAACCTCCGTGTGGGGGCGATCGCCCCTGACTGGACTGCGGAACTCAGTATCTTGAGCACCGTCGGCGCGTCTCGCGCCGAGGTAAGCCCAGCCTAACCTCGCCCCCACAACGGGCCCAACGGCGGCGTCCGGGATGGGACACGGAGGGAGGGGCTTCCCCGTCCGGGGTGGCGGCTCAGCCGCGCAGCGTCCGGGCGAAGTCGGCGAGGCTGGTCGGCGGGCGTCCGATCAGGGTCTCGACGTCGTCGGTCACCTCGGCGAGCACCCCGGACGCGATGGCGGTGTAGGTGCTGATCCAGGCCTCGTACTGCCAGTCCGGCTCACCCGGCCAGTCGCGGCGCAGCCGCTCGGCCGCGTGCTCGACCGTCTCGTCGACGAACCGGTACACCCGGCCCGAGAAGGCCGTGAGCGTCACGGTGGCCTCGGTGAGGGTCGGCGCGGTCGGGCCGGTGAGGGTGTAGGTCGCGTTCGCGTGGGCGTCCGGGTGGCGGAGGACCGCGGCGGCGGCCTCGGCGACGTCCGCGCGGACGACGAACGCGCACCGCCCGTCGCCGGCGGGCCCGGTGATCGCGCCGTGGGCGTCCGCGAAGGCGGGCAGCACGTCGGCGTAGAAGTTGTCGCGCAGCAGCGTGAACGTCGCCCCGCTGTCGCGGATCGCCTCCTCGGTGTGCCAGTGGTCGCGGCCCAGCGTGAACGTCGCCTCGGGGGACGCCGCCGCGAACGACGTGTAGACGAGGTGCTGGACGCCGGCGTCCACGGCCGCGTTCACGAACGTCCGGTGCTGGTCGACGCGGTCGGCCGACTCCCCCGCCGAGACCATCAGCGCGAGGTCGCAGCCCGACAAGGCCTCTCGGACGGCGTCCGCGTCGCCGTACTCGGCCTGCGCGACCTCGCAGCCGGGCAGCTCGGGCGCGCGCGACGGCGTCCGGACGACGAGCCGCAGGGGGACGCCCGCGTCGGCCAGCAAGCGCGCGACGCGGCCGCCGAGCTGTCCGGTGGCTCCGGTGATGGCGATGGGTGCGGTCATGGTTTCTCCTGATCGGTGACGTCGGGATGATCCGATTGGTACGTCAGCACGGCGGCGGCGTTCGTGCGGGCCCAGGCAACGAGGTCGTCCATGACCGGCGCCAGCGTCGCGCCGAGCGGCGTCAGGGCGTACTCGACGCGGCGAGGGCCGGCCTGCGCGGCGTCCCGCCGGACGAGGCCGTCGCGGCGCAGGTCGCGCAGCGTCTGCGAGAGCATCTTCTGCGACAGCCCGCCGATGCGCTCGCGAAGCTCGGAGAAGCGCAGCGGGCCGTCGCCCAGGCTCGCGACGATGAGCACCGCCCAGCGACTCGCCAGCGTGTCGAGCAGCGTACGGGAGGGGCAGCGGCGGTTGTACGGGTCGAAGGCGGACCCTGGGGTCACGCCAGACCCTTCTGCTTCAGCCAGGCCGACGCGATGTCGGCGGACTTCTTCTGCTCGTTGACGCTCGCGGAGTTGAGCGCGCGGAGGTCCTCCAGCGAGAGCTGGGCATTGACCTTGTTGATCGCGTCCGCGGCCGCGTCGTTGACCTTCGCCGACACGATCGGGGTGACGTTCTGGGGCAGGATCAGGTGCTTCGGGTCGTCCAGCACGACGAGGTTCTCGCGGGTGATCGACGGGTCGGCCGTGTAGATGTCGGCGAGCTGGGTCGTGCCGTCCTTGAGCGCCTTGACGGTGAGCGGGCCGCCCGAGTCCTCCACCGGCACGAGCGTGACCGTGGCCCCGTAGGCCGACTTCAGACCGTCCGGCCCGTACGGACGCTTCGCGAACTCGCTGTTCGCCGCGATCTTCAGCGGATCGGTGACCTTGCTGAGGTCGGCCAGCGACGTGAGCCGATGCTGGTCGGAGAACTGCTTGGTGACCGTGTACGAGTCCTGGTCGGTCGCGGCGGCGTGCTCCAGCGCCCGCAGGCCCTGCGGCAGCGCGGACGCGAGCGCGCTCTGGATCGCCGCGGCGTCCTTCGCGGTCGTGTTCTTGTCGTAGTACTGCAGCAGGTTGCCGCCGTACTCGGGGATCACGTCGATCTTGCCGGCGGCCAGGTCAGGCAGGTACACCTCGCGCTGGCCGATCTGGTACTGCCGCTGCACGGTGAACCCGGCCTTCTCCAGCGACTGCGCGTACAGCTCCGCGATGATCTCGTTGCTGTAGTACTGCTGGGAGCCGACCACGAGCGTGCCGGACGCCGCGGGCGTCCCGCTGGCCAGGGGGTCGCTGTTCGAGCAGGCGGTGGCGGTGGCGGCGAGCAGGCCGAGCCCGGCGAGGACGCCGAGCCGGCGGCGGCTGATCGGAGAGGACATGGCGGGTTCCTTTCGATGGGTCGGTTGGTGAGACGGGTTCAGCGGCGACGGACGCCGGCGGGGGTCAGGAGCCGCTGGAGCACGCCGAACACCAGTTCGGACGCGATGGCGAGCAGCACGACGAGCAGGGACGCCGCGAGCATCTGCCCGTAGTCCTGCGTCTTGAGGCCGAGGAACAGGAACCGGCCGAGGCCCCCGGAGCCCACGTACGCGGCCAGCGTGGCAGTCGAGATCACCTGCAGCACGGCCGACCGGACGCCGCCGATCAGCAGCGGCAGCCCGAGCGGGATCTCCACCTGGGTGAGGATCTGGGCCTCGGTCATGCCGGTCGCGCGGGCGGCGTCCACGGTCGCGGGATCGATCTGCTCGAAGCCGGCGTACGCGCCGGCGAGCACCGACGGGATCGCGAGCACGACGAACGCGATCATCGGCCCGACCAGCCCGATGCCGAGCAGGATGCCGAGCAGCGTGACCAGGCCGAGCGTCGGCAGCGCGCGGGCGGCGCCCGACAGCCCGACCGCGAGGCCGCGGCCGCGGCGGGTGTGCCCGACGTACCAACCGGCCGGGACGGCGACGAGGCACGCCAGCAGGACGCCGAGCGCCGAATACCACAGATGCTCGCCCGTGCGGGCGGCGATGCCGTCGGGACCCGGCATGTTGGCAGGGTCGGCGATCCAGGCGAGAGCCTCGGTGAGGTACCTCATGCGTCGGCCCCCCGGCGTCCGGCGGGCTGGGCGTCGGACGCGGCATCGGGATCGGCGACGGCGTCCGGCTCGCCCTGGGCCGCGGCCGACTGGTCGGCCGGGGCGTCCGTCAGGCGCGTGCGCGGGCTGCGGCTCCACGGCATCAGGACGCGGCCCAGCGCGACCAACAGGCCGTCGAGGGCCAGCGCGAGCGCGACCGTGACGACGAGGCCGGCGACGACCTCGGCGACGATGCCGCGCTGGAAGCCGTCGGTGAACAGCAGGCCCAGGCTCGGGACGCCGAGCACCGCACCCACGGTGACGAGGGAGATCGTGCTCACGGCGACCACCCGCAGCCCGGCCAGCAGCGTCGGGCCGGCCAGGGGCAACTCCACGGCGAAGAACCGGCTCACCGGCCGGTAGCCGAGGGCGGTCGCGGCGTCCTCGACGCGCGGGTCGACGGCCTGGAGGGCGTCCGCCGCGGAGGGCACCATGAGCGCCAGGCCGTAGAGCGTCAGCGCGACCACGATGTTCAGGGGATCGCGGATGCCGGTGCCGATGATGATCGGCAGCACGACGAACAGCGGCAGCGACGGGATCGCGTACAGCAGCCCGGACGCCGACAGAAGCGGCGTCCGCAGCCAGCGGCGGCGGTTGGCCAGCCAACCCACCGGCAGCGCGATGACGAAGCTCAGCACGATGGGCGGGAGCGCCAGAGCGAGGTGGGCGAGGGTCCGCTCGGCGATGACGTCGAGGTTGTTGACGACCCAGTTCACGGCCGGCCCTCCAGGACGCCGGCGGCGCGGCCGTGGGCGTCTACGAGGACGTCCCCGCGCTCGCCCGGCTGCAGCCGCAGGACGCGCTCGCCCCGGTCGAGCCCCACGAACTCGGCGACGAAGTCGTCGGCCGGGTGGGCCAGAATGTCGGCGCTCGACCCGCGCTGGGCGACCTCGCCGCCCTGCTTCAGGATGATGATCTGGTCGCCCAGCAGGAACGCCTCCTCGATGTCGTGCGTGACGAACACGATCGTCTTGCCGAGCTCGGACTGGATGCGCAGAAGCTCGTTCTGCAGGTCGCGCCGCACGAGGGGGTCGACGGCGCCGAACGGCTCGTCCATGAGCAGGATGTTCGGGTCGGCCGCAAGCCCCCGCGCGACGCCCACGCGCTGCTGCTGCCCGCCCGAGAGCTGGCTCGGGTAGCGGTTCGCGTGGGCCGGGTCGAGGCCGACGAGCTGCATGAGCTCGCGGGCGCGGGCGTGGGCCGCCTCCTTGTCGGTGCCGATCAGGCGCGGGACGGTCGCGATGTTGTCGAGCACCGTCCGGTGCGGCAGCAGCCCGCCGTTCTGCATGACGTAGCCGATGCGGCGCCGGATCGCCACCGGATCCTGCGCGGCGATGTCGTCGCCGTCGATGAGGACGCGGCCCGAGGTGGGCTCCACCATCCGGTTGATCATCCGCAGCAGGGTGGTCTTGCCGCAGCCGCTCGACCCGACGAACACGGTCGTCGTGTGCGGGGGCAGTTGGGCACTGAAGTCGGCCACCGCCGTCGTGCCGTCGGGGTAGCGCTTGCTGACGTGTTCGAGCTCGATCATGCGGGGGACGCTCCGATCACGGGGGGCCGGACGCCGGGGCGCCCGCTTGGTTACGCAGAGTAACCACCGTTGCGGCGATCGCACTACCGCCTTCCGGGTGGTGGACGCGGGGAGGCGTCCGATGCGGGAACGTGGGCCGGCCCGGGAGTTGACCCGGGAGTCTCACCCCCCGCGTCGTCCATCGACCGCGACCATGACATTCGTCACCGCCGGCCCGTGACGGACCCACGCGAGCCCGTGTGATTCGGCACTGCCCGCGGACGCCGCCGCCCGGTTGGCTGGAGCCATGACAACGACCCAGCCGTCCACCCGCCTCCACCACCCACCGCGGCCCGCGGCCCACCCGGCGTCCGCCGGCGCCGACGTGGTCACGCTCACCGGCGTCCGGCGCACGTACGGCGCCCGCCGCGGCCTCGGGCTCGGCAAGGCCGCGGGCGGCTTCGAGGCCGTCCGCGGGGTCGACCTGACGATCCGCCGCGGCGAGGTGTACGCCCTGCTCGGCACGAACGGGGCGGGCAAGACCTCGACCGTCGAGCTGATCGAGGGGCTCGGCGCCCCGTCGGCCGGCACGATCCGCGTGTTCGGGCTCGACCCGATCGCCGACCGCGCCCGCGTCCGGCCGCGCACCGGCGTCGTGCTGCAGGAGTCGGGCTTCCCCGCCACCCTGACCGTGCGCGAGGTGGCCCGCATGTGGGCCGGCACGCTCACCGACCCGCGGGCGATCGACAACATGCTCGCCGACGTCGACCTTGCCGGCCGCGCGGGCACCGCGGTGCAGAGCCTGTCGGGCGGCGAAAAGCGCCGGCTCGACGTCGGCCTCGGCATTCTCGGGCGCCCCGAGCTGCTGGTGCTCGACGAGCCCACCACGGGCCTCGACCCCGAGTCGCGGCGCCGCATCTGGCACCTCATCGAGGGCATGGTCGCGCACGGCACGACCGTGCTGCTCACCACCCACTACCTCGAAGAGGCCGAACGCCTCGCCGACCGGATCGCGATCATGCACGCCGGACGCATCGTCACCGAGGGCACGCTCGACGACATCGTCGCCGGGACGCCCGCCTCCATCACCTTCCGCCGGCCCGACCGCCTCGACCCGGCCACCCTCGACCTGCCGGGCGCCTCGGTCACGGTGGGCGACCTCGTCTCCATCGAGACCCGGACGCTGCAGGCCACCCTCGCCCGCGTGCTGGCCTGGGCGGGCGACGAGACGCTGCCCGGGCTGACCGCCACCCCCGCCTCGCTCGAAAGTGTGTTTCTCGCCATCGCGAGCGGAGGCGTCCGATGAGCGCGGAGGGCCGGCCGCCCGGCCGGACCGCCTCCGCGCAGCCAACCCCCGCCGACCACCCCGAAGGAGCCCTGATGTCCACGAACACGATCGTCCCTGCCGCCACCGACAGCTTTTCCGCCAGCCCCCGTGCGCCCCGCACCGGCGACGGCCGGCCCGGGCGGCGTCCGAGCGCACTCAGGCGGTTCGGCGCGCTGGTGCGCGCCGAGGCGACGATCCTGCTGCGCAACAAGACCGCGATGTTCACCGCGGTGCTGATGCCCCCGATGATGGCGGTCATGTTCCTGCAGCTGGGGCAGCGTTCGGGCGCCCTCGGCAGCGTCCTCGTCATGGTGCTGCTCGGCACCGGGCTGCTGTTCGTCGTGTACTACACGATGGTGACGTCCCTGGTCGCGCGGCGGGAACAACTCGTGCTCAAGCGGCTGCGCACCGGCGAGGCGACGACGCTGGAGATCCTGCTCGCCCCGGCCGTGCCCCTATGGGCGCTGCTGACGATCGAGACGGGGATGGGCGTCGCGCTGGCGTCCGCGGCGTTGGGCGCCGTACCGGTGCATCCGTGGGCGCTCGTGCCGGCGGTCGTCCTGGGGTCGGCGGCCTGGACGGCGCTGGCCGTCTGGTCGGCGAACTTCACCCGGACCGTCGAGTCCGCCCAGCTGACCACCATGCCCGCGATCCTGATCACGCTGCTGTTCTCCGGGTTCTCCCTGCCGCTGGACGCCTTCCCGGACGTCGTCCAGCGCCTCGCGCACGCCCTGCCGCTGACGCCAGTGGTGGACCTCGTGAAGCTGGCCTTCACCGGCGCCGGCACCGCCGGGACCACGCTCTCCGGCGTCG
>NZ_JBDHZL010000060.1:0-16036 GCF_039811905.1 Nigerium sp.
CCGAACGTCGGCGACGACATGCTCGCCGACCTCGACGAGCGCGGCATCGTCCGCATCGGCGCCGAGGTCGGGACCGGCGACATCCTCGTGGGCAAGGTCACCCCGAAGGGCGAGACCGAGCTGACGCCCGAGGAGCGGCTGCTGCGGGCGATCTTCGGCGAGAAGGCGCGCGAGGTGCGCGACACCTCGATGAAGGTGCCGCACGGCGAGTCCGGCACGGTCATCGGCGTCCGCGTGTTCGACCGCGACGAGGGCGACGAGCTCCCGCCCGGCGTGAACCAGCTCGTGCGGGTGTACGTCGCGCAGAAGCGCAAGATCTCCGACGGCGACAAGCTGGCCGGACGCCATGGCAACAAGGGCGTCATCAGCAAGATCCTGCCGGTGGAGGACATGCCGTTCCTCGAGGACGGCACGCCCGTCGACATCGTCTTGAACCCGCTGGGCGTCCCGAGCCGGATGAACGTGGGCCAGGTGCTGGAGATGCATCTTGGCTGGATCGCTCACTCGGGGTGGGACATTTCGGGCGTCGAGGAGGCGTGGGCGCAGCGTCTGCAGGAGTTGGGCCTCACGCACGTCGACCCCGAACAGCGTCTCGCGACGCCGGTGTTCGACGGCGCGAACGAGGACGAGATCGGCGGCCTGCTGGAGCACGGTCTTCCGCAGCGCGACGGCCTGCACCTGGTCGACGGCGGCGGCAAGGCGCAGCTGTTCGACGGGCGTTCCGGTGAGCCGTACCCCGAGCGGGTCGGCGTCGGGTACGTCTACATGCTGAAGCTGCACCACCTCGTCGACGACAAGATCCACGCGCGGTCCACCGGCCCGTACTCGATGATCACGCAGCAGCCGCTGGGCGGTAAGGCCCAGTTCGGCGGCCAGCGGTTCGGCGAGATGGAGGTGTGGGCGATGGAGGCCTACGGCGCCGCCTGGGCGCTGCAGGAACTCCTGACGATCAAGTCCGACGACGTCCCCGGGCGCGTGAAGGTGTACGAGGCCATCGTCAAGGGCGAGAACATCCCCGAGCCCGGCATCCCCGAGTCCTTCAAGGTGCTCGTCAAGGAGATGAAGTCGCTCTGCCTGAACGTCGAGGTGCTGTCCTCCGACGGTGAGGTGGTCGAGCTTCGCGACTCCGAGGACGATTTCCATCGCGCCGAGGAGTTCGGCATCGACCTGTCCCGCCGTCCTGGGGCCGACTCGTTCGGCTCGGTGGACGAAGTCTGACGGTCGGGGGCAGTGCCCCCGGCTGCCCCTCCCGAGGTCGGCCCTCGCGGCCGGCCCGGGCGGGAAGCAGTCAGTCCAAGGAAGATCGCAAAGCCTTACAGATTTCCTGAACACCAGGAGAAAGCAGATACAACGTGCTGGACGTCAACTTCTACGACGAGCTGCGCATCGGTCTCGCGACGGCCGACCAGATCCGCGAGTGGAGCCACGGGGAGGTCAAGAAGCCCGAGACCATCAACTACCGCACCCTGAAGCCCGAGCGTGACGGCCTCTTCTGCGAGAAGATCTTCGGCCCGACCCGCGACTGGGAGTGCTACTGCGGTAAGTACAAGCGCGTCCGCTTCAAGGGCATCATCTGCGAGCGCTGCGGCGTCGAGGTGACCCGGAGCAACGTGCGCCGCGAGCGCATGGGCCACATCGAGCTCGCGGCCCCCGTGACCCACATCTGGTACTTCAAGGGCGTCCCGAGCCGGCTCGGCTACCTGCTGGACGTCGCGCCGAAGGATCTCGAGAAGGTCATCTACTTCGCGGCCTACATGATCACCTCGGTCGACGAGGACGCCCGCCATCGCGATCTTCCCTCCCTCGAGGGCAAGGTCGAGGTGGAGCGCAAGCAGCTCGAGGCGCGGCGCGACGCCGACATCGAGACGCGCATGCGCAAGATCGAGGAGGACCTGGCCGAGCTCGAGAAGGACGGGGCGAAGGCCGATGTGAAGAAGAAGGTCCGCGACGGCGGCGAGCGCGAGGTCAAGCACATTCGCGACCGCGCGCAGCGCGACCTCGATCGGTTGGACGCCGTCTGGCAGCGGTTCCGCACCCTCAAGGTGCAGGACCTCGAGGGCGACGAGATCCTCTACCGCGAGATGAAGAACCGCTTCGGCAAGTACTTCGAGGGGTTCATGGGCGCCGAGGCGATCAAGCGTCGCCTCGCCGACTTCGACTTGGACGCCGAGGCCGAGAACCTGCGTCAGACCATCCAGACCGGCAAGGGCCAGCGCAAGACGCGCGCGCTCAAGCGGCTCAAGGTGGTCTCCGCGTTCCTGAACACGACGAACAGCCCCATCGGCATGGTGCTGGACGCCGTCCCGGTCATCCCGCCGGACCTGCGCCCGATGGTGCAGCTCGACGGTGGCCGCTTCGCGACGTCCGACCTGAACGACCTCTACCGCCGCGTCATCAACCGCAACAACCGCCTCAAGCGGCTGCTGGATCTCGGCGCGCCCGAGATCATCGTGAACAACGAGAAGCGGATGCTGCAGGAGGCCGTCGACTCCCTGTTCGACAACGGACGCCGCGGGCGTCCGGTCACCGGCCCGGGCAACCGGCCGCTGAAGTCGATCTCGGACATGCTGAAGGGCAAGCAGGGCCGGTTCCGTCAGAACCTGCTGGGCAAGCGCGTCGACTACTCCGGCCGTTCGGTCATCGTGGTGGGCCCGCAGCTCAAGTTGCACCAGTGCGGCCTGCCGAAGACGATGGCGCTGGAGCTGTTCAAGCCGTTCGTCATGAAGCGGCTCGACGACCTGAACCTCGCGCAGAACATCAAGAGCGCGAAGCGGATGGTCGAGCGCCAGCGCCCGGTGGTGTGGGACGTGTTGGAGGAGGTCATCGCCGAGCACCCGGTCCTGCTGAACCGTGCGCCGACGCTGCACCGCCTCGGCATTCAGGCGTTCGAGCCCCAGCTGATCGAGGGCAAGGCCATCCAGCTGCACCCGCTCGTCTGCACGGCGTTCAACGCCGACTTCGACGGCGACCAGATGGCCGTGCACCTGCCGCTGTCCGCGGAGGCGCAGGCCGAGGCCCGCATCCTGATGCTGAGCACGAACAACATCCTGAAGCCGGCCGACGGGCGTCCCGTCACCCTGCCGACCCAGGACATGATCATCGGCCACTACTTCCTGACCAGCGCCGTGCCCGGCGCGATCGGGGAGGGGCGGGCGTTCGCGTCCAAGAACGAGGCCTACATGGCCTTCGACGCGGGTGAGATCAAGATCGGCAGCAAGATCAAGCTGCGGATCTACGACCGCATCGCGCCGGAGGGCGTGACGGCCCGGGCCGACGGCTCGTTCGTGCTGGAGACCACGCTCGGCCGTGCGCTGTTCAACGAGGCCCTGCCGAGCGACTTCCCGTTCGTGAACGTGGAGGTCGGCAAGAAGAAGCTGGGCCAGGTCGTCAACGAGCTGGCCGAGCGGTACCCGAAGGTCACGGTCGCGCGCACGCTCGACCGGCTGAAGGACATCGGCTTCAAGTGGGCGACCCGTTCGGGCGTCACGGTCTCGATCGACGATGTGCAGACGCCGCCGAGCAAGCCGGAGATCCTGGCGAGCTACGACGCGCGGGCCGCGAAGATCACGAAGCAGTTCGAGCGAGGCAAGGTCACGGAGGAGGAGCGCCAGCAGGAGCTCGTCCAGTTGTGGACCGACGCCACGAACGAGCTGACGGCTGCGATGGAGGCGAACTTCACCTCCGACAACCCGATCTTCATGATGGTGCACTCGGGTGCGCGAGGAAACATGACGCAGATGCGTCAGATCGCGGCCATGCGTGGCCTGGTGGCCAACCCGAAGGGCGAGATCATCGCGCGTCCGATCAAGTCGAACTTCCGCGAGGGCCTGTCGGTGCTGGAGTACTTCATCTCCACGCACGGTGGCCGTAAGGGCCAGGCCGACACCGCGCTGCGGACGGCCGACTCGGGCTACCTGACCCGCCGTCTGGTCGACGTGTCGCAGGACGTGATCATCCGCGAGGAGGACTGCGGCACCGACCGCGGCCTCACGAAGGTGATCGCGGCCACGGGGCGCGACGGCAACCCTATTGTCGCTCGCGACGTCGAGACCGCGGTCTACGCCCGCACGCTGGCCACCGACATCACGGACGCCGACGGCACCGTGCTCGCCGAGGCGGGCATCGACCTGGGCGACGTGGTGATCCGCAAGCTCGTCGAGGCCGGGATCACCGAGGTGAAGGTGCGCTCCGTCCTCACGTGCGAGTCGGCGCTGGGCACCTGCGCGATGTGCTACGGCCGGTCGCTGGCCACGGGCAAGCTCGTGGACGTCGGCGAGGCGGTCGGCATCGTCGCGGCGCAGTCCATCGGCGAGCCGGGCACGCAGCTGACGATGCGTACCTTCCACACCGGCGGTGTGGCGGGCGACGACATCACGCAGGGCCTGCCCCGCGTGGTCGAGCTGTTCGAGGCCCGGACGCCGAAGGGCAAGGCTCCGATCGCCGAGGCCGCCGGGCGCGTCCACATCGAGGAGGGTGAGCGGCTTCGCAAGCTGATCATCACCCGCGACGACGGCGAGGAGGACCTGGAGTACCCGCTCCCGCGGCGCGTGCGCCTGGAGTGGGAGGACGCCAAGATGGTCCGCCACTCGATCGCCGACGGCGTGCACGTGGTCGCCGGGGAGCAGCTGTACGCCGGCATGCTCGACCCGCAGGACATCCTGCGCGTCAACGGGCTGCGGCGCGTGCAGGAGCACCTGGTCGAGGAGGTGCAGGCCGTGTACCGGACGCAGGGCGCCCCGATCCACGACAAGCACATCGAGATCATCATCCGGCAGATGCTGCGGCGTATCACCGTCATCGAGTCGGGCGATACGACGATCCTGCCGGGCGACCTGGTCGACCGGGCGCTGTTCGAGTCGGAGAACCGGCGGGCGGTCACCGAGGGCCACGCCCCGGCGCAGGGCCGTCCGGTGCTCATGGGCATCACGAAGGCGTCCCTGGCGACCGAGTCGTGGCTGTCGGCGGCGTCCTTCCAGGAGACGACGAAGGTGCTGACCGATGCGGCGATCCACGCCAAGTCGGACTCGCTGGTCGGCCTCAAGGAGAACGTGATCCTCGGCAAGCTGATCCCGGCGGGTACCGGCCTCGAGCGGTACCGCAACATCCGGGTGGAGCCGACCGCCGAGGCGCGTGCTGCGGCGTACGACCTGTCGTACGACCCGTACGACTACGACATCGCCGGCACGACCACCTCGGGTCCGCTCGACGACTTCGACATCGGCGACCTGCGCTGACGTCAGTCCGGCGCCTGCTCGACGGGCCCTTCCCCTCGCGGGGGAGGGCCCGTCGGCGTCGGTGCCCGAAAGCGGGCGATCGGACGCCTACGGCGTCCCTGTGCCCGGACGCCGGCGGCGTCCGGTTCGGACCATCGGTGACGACGCGGTAGACTGCTCGACGACGATCCCCGGCTAGTAATGGACCGACCGCCAACCCGAGCCCTCGTGGGCAAGGTTTTGACCGGTTTGGGCCTAACCACTAGTCTTGTTCGTTGTGTTCGGGCAAACCGAACCAACCGTGCTTGCCGCGGCGGCGCAGGTCGACGCCAGCGGGTAGGCACACGAGCGCAACTCCGGCAGACGTGAGGGCCGCCCACGCGCCCTCTCCCCGGAGATGTGCACCCCAGACTGGCGCCCGTGCGGCGTCCCGCAGAACCACGACGAAAGAGATACCAGCCGGTGCCTACAATCCAGCAGTTGGTCCGCAAGGGCCGCACTGACAAGGTCAGCAAGAACAAGACGCCCGCGCTCAAGGGCTCGCCCCAGCGCCGCGGCGTGTGCACGCGCGTGTACACCACGACGCCGAAGAAGCCGAACTCCGCGCTGCGCAAGGTTGCGCGCGTCCGGCTGTCGTCGGGCATCGAGGTCACCGCGTACATCCCCGGTGTGGGGCACAACCTCCAGGAGCACTCGATGGTTCTGGTGCGTGGCGGCCGTGTGAAGGACCTTCCTGGCGTCCGGTACAAGATCATCCGCGGGTCGCTCGACACCCAGGGCGTGAAGAACCGCAAGCAGGCTCGCAGCCGCTACGGCGCGAAGAAGGAGAAGTAATGCCTCGCAAGGGTCCGGCCCCGAAGCGGCCGATCGTCGTCGATCCGGTCTACGGTTCGCCGCTGGTTTCCCAGCTGGTGAGCAAGATCCTGCTCGACGGGAAGAAGACCACCGCTCAGAACATCGTCTACGGCGCGCTGGAGGGCACCCGGGCCAAGACCGGCGTTGACCCGGTGCAGACCTTCAAGAAGGCGCTGGACAACATCCGCCCCGCGGTCGAGGTGAAGAGCCGCCGCGTCGGCGGCGCGACGTACCAGGTGCCCGTCGAGGTGAAGCCCACCCGCTCCACCACGCTGGCGATGCGTTGGCTGGTCGGCTACTCCCGCGCCCGCCGCGAGAAGACCATGACCGAGCGGCTCATGAACGAGATCCTCGACGCGAGCAACGGTCTCGGCGCGAGCGTGAAGAAGCGCGAAGACACCCACAAGATGGCCGAGGCGAACCGCGCCTTCGCTCACTACCGCTGGTGATCACTGACCGAGCTCTCCCTCGCGTCAGCGGGGGAGAGCTTCGTGCCGCCCACGTCGAATACGAACGAATGACAAACTCAAGGGAGACAACCCGTGGCCATTGACATGAAGATCGACCTGGCCAAGGTCCGCAACATCGGGATCATGGCGCACATCGACGCGGGCAAGACCACCACCACCGAGCGCATCCTGTTCTACACCGGCATCAACTACAAGATCGGCGAGGTGCATGACGGCGCCGCGACGATGGACTGGATGGAGCAGGAGCAGGAGCGCGGCATCACGATCACGTCGGCCGCGACGACCACGTACTGGAAAGACCACCAGATCAACATCATCGACACCCCGGGGCACGTCGACTTCACCGTCGAGGTGGAGCGCTCGCTGCGCGTGCTCGACGGCGCGGTCGCGGTGTTCGACGGGGTCGCGGGCGTGGAGCCGCAGAGCCAGACCGTGTGGCGGCAGGCGACGCGCTACGGCGTCCCGCGCATCTGCTACATCAACAAGCTCGACCGCACGGGCGCGTCCTTCGACTACTGCGTGAAGACGATCCGCGAGCGTCTCAACGCCACCGCGGCCGTCCTGCAGTTGCCCGTCGGCGCCGAGGCGAACTTCACCGGCGTCGTCGACCTGGTGCAGATGCGCGCGCTCATGTGGCACGGCGAGACGAAGATCGGTGAGGACTACACGGTCGAGGAGATCCCGGCCGATCTGGCGGACGCCGCGGCCGAGGCCCGCGAGGAGCTCATCCAGGTTCTCGCAGACAACGACGACGAGTTCGGCGAGGAGTGGCTGCTGGCGGAGGATTCGGGCGAGGACCTCTCGGTCGAGTCCATCAAGGCCGCGATTCGTCGCGCCGTGCTGGCCAACAAGATCACCGCCGTGGTGTGCGGCACGTCGTTCAAGAACAAGGGCGTGCAGCCGATGCTGGACGCCGTGATCGACTACCTGCCGTCCCCGATGGACATCCCGCCGGTCGAGGGCTTCAAGCCCGGCAACGAGGAGATCGTCGAGAAGCGTGCGGCGTCCTCCGAAGAGCCGCTGAGCATCCTGGCGTTCAAGGTCGCCGCCGACCCGCACCTGGGCCGCCTGACCTACGTGCGCATCTACTCCGGCGTCCTGAAGGCGGGCCAGCAGGTGCTGAACGCCACGAAGGGCCGCAAGGAGCGGATCGGCAAGATCTACCAGATGCACGCCAACAAGCGGCAGGAGATCGAGTCGATCGGCGCCGGCATGATCTGCGCGGTCATGGGCCTGAAGGACACGACGACCGGCGAGACGCTCTGCGACCCGCAGCACCCGATCGTGCTGGAGTCGATGGAGTTCCCGAACCCGGTCATCGAGCAGGCGATCGAGCCGAAGACGAAGTCCGACCAGGAGAAGCTCTCCAACGCCATCCAGCGGCTGGCGGAGGAGGACCCGACGTTCCGCGTCCACACGGACGAGGAGACGGGCCAGACGATCATCGCCGGCATGGGCGAGCTGCACCTCGAGGTGCTGATCGACCGCATGAAGCGCGAGTTCCATGTCGAGGCGAACATCGGACGGCCGCAGGTCGCCTACCGCGAGACGCTGCGGCGTCCGGTGGAGAAGGCGGAGTACACGCACAAGAAGCAGTCGGGCGGTTCCGGCCAGTACGCGAAGGTCATCATCGCGCTCGAGCCGCAGGAAGCCGGCAAGGGCTACGAGTTCGTGAACGCCGTCACCGGCGGCCGCATCCCGCGCGAGTACATCCCGTCGGTCGACCAGGGCATCCAGGAGGCCATGGCCTTCGGTCCGCTGGCCGGCTACCCGGTGGAGGACATCAAGGTGACGCTGCTCGACGGCGCCTACCACGACGTGGACTCCAGCGAACTCGCGTTCAAGATCGCCGGCTCGATGGTGTTCAAGGAGGCGTCCCGCAAGGCCGACCCGGCGCTGCTTGAGCCCCTGATGGCCGTCGAGGTCACCACGCCCGAGGACTTCCTGGGCACCGTGATCGGCGACATCAACTCCCGCCGCGGCCAGGTGCAGGGCATGGAGGAGCAGCACGGCAACCAGGTCGTGCACGCGCTCGTCCCGCTGTCGGAGATGTTCGGCTACGTCGGCGACCTTCGGTCGAAGACGTCCGGGCAGGCGTCGTACTCGATGGAGTTCGACTCCTACGGCGAGGTGCCCAACTCCCTGGCGGAGGAGATCCGGGAGAAGGGTCGCGGCGGCGGCGAATGATCGCGACGCCGATCGCATGATCGCTCTCCGCACGCGGTGGCTCAGTTTGACGCAACCGCGTGCGGTAGACAAGACTTGGCCGGGTACGCGCTCGCGCGACCGAGCCTTCAGTCAGTTAGTTCAACATACAAATGCGTCGCTGTCCCAGCGGCGAGAAGGAAAGAGGAGCCCCAGTGGCAAAGGCCAAGTTTGAGCGGACCAAGCCGCACGTAAACATCGGCACCATCGGGCACGTCGACCACGGCAAGACCACGCTCACCGCGGCGATTACGAAGGTGCTCCATGACAAGTACCCCGAGCTGAACGCCGTCTCGGCCTTCGATCAGATCGACAAGGCCCCCGAGGAGCGTCAGCGCGGCATCACGATCTCGATCGCGCACGTCGAGTACCAGACCGAGAAGCGTCACTACGCGCACGTCGACTGCCCCGGGCACGCCGACTACGTGAAGAACATGATCACGGGTGCCGCCCAGATGGACGGCGCGATCCTCGTCGTCGCGGCGACGGACGGCCCGATGGCGCAGACCCGTGAGCACATCCTGCTGGCCCGCCAGGTCGGCGTCCCCGCGATCGTCGTCGCGCTGAACAAGTGCGACATGGTCGACGACGAGGAGCTCATCGAGCTCGTCGAGATGGAGATGCGCGAGCTGCTCAGCTCGCAGGAGTTCGACGGCGACAACCTGCCGATCGTGCGCGTCGCGGCGTTCCCGGCGATGAACGGCGACCCGAAGTGGACCGAGTCGATCCTCGAGCTCATGAACGAGGTCGACGACTACATCCCGCAGCCTGAGCGCGACACCGACAAGCCGTTCCTGATGCCGGTGGAGGATGTCTTCACGATCACCGGTCGTGGCACGGTCGTCACCGGTCGTATCGAGCGCGGCATCGTCAAGACGGGCGAGACGGTCGACATCATCGGCATTCACGAGGCGAAGCAGTCGACGACCATCACGGGCGTCGAGATGTTCCGCAAGATCCTCGACGAGGGTCGCGCGGGCGAGAACGTCGGCCTGCTGCTCCGTGGCACGAAGAAGGACGATGTCGAGCGCGGCATGGTCATCTGCAAGCCGGGTTCGGTCACGCCGCACACCGACTTCGAGGGCAACGTCTACGTCCTGACCAAGGAGGAGGGCGGCCGTCACAAGCCGTTCTTCAGCAACTACTCCCCGCAGTTCTACTTCCGCACCACCGACGTGACCGGTGTGGTTCAGCTGCCGGAGGGCACCGAGATGGTCATGCCTGGCGACAACACCTCGATGACGGTCCACCTCAACAAGCCGATCGCGATGGAGGACAACCTCAAGTTCGCGATCCG
Organism: Nigerium sp.; assembly: GCF_039811905.1. Classification (NCBI taxonomy): domain Bacteria; kingdom Bacillati; phylum Actinomycetota; class Actinomycetes; order Propionibacteriales; family Propionibacteriaceae; genus Nigerium; species Nigerium sp. The sequence goes on from NZ_JBDHZL010000060.1 coordinate 10,041, forward strand.
CGAGGGCGGCCGCACCGTCGGCGCCGGCAACGTGACGAAGATCATCAAGTGATCTGAGGCGCACAGCCTACGAAGGGCCCCCACCTCGGTGGGGGCCCTTCGCTGTGCCCGGACGCCGTCCGGCTAGGCTCGCGGGGTGATGATTCACTCCGAACACCCGTTCGCGGTCCCGCCCGAGCAGCGGGACGCAGCCCGCCGCTTCCGCGGACGCCTGGTCGCCCCGGTGACGCTGTGGTGCGCCGAGGGACGCCGGCGTCCGGCCGGGCTCACCGTGAGCTCGGTGCTGGTCGCGGCGGGGGAGCCCGCGCGGGTGCTCGGCCTCATCGACCCCGACAGCGATCTCGCCGACGCGCTCGCGGCGTCCGGACGATTCACGGTGAGCGTGCTCGGGCCCGAGTCCCGGCGGCTCGCGGACGCCTTCAACGGCACCGACCCGGCCCCGGGCGGGCCGTTCGCGCAGGCGTCCTTCGAACCGACGCCGTGGGGGCCGCGGCCGGCGGCGTCCGAGAGCTGGGTGGGCGCCGAGGTGGAGTCGATCGAGGAGGTCGGTTGGTCGGCGCTCGTGCGCGGCGTGATCGCCGAGGTGGCGGTGGGGGACGCCGACGTCCTCGCGCACATCCGCGGCCGGTACCGGGCGGTGGGCCCCGACTAGCGGTCGCGGGGGGGCCGACACCGGTCCTGGGCGCCGCGTGGCCTCCGGCTAGACTGACCCGCTGTGACTGAGACTTCTTCCCCCCGGGTGCGCATCGCTCCTTCCCCGACGGGCGATCCGCACGTGGGCACCGCTTATATGGCCCTGTTCAACCTCGCCTTCGCGCGCAAGAACGGCGGGCGGTTCGTGCTGCGTATCGAAGACACCGACCGTGCCCGCTACGTGGCGGACTCCGAGCAGCAGATCTTCGACTCGCTCCGGTGGGCGGGGCTGCCCTGGGACGAGGGGCCCGACGTCGGCGGACCGTACGCGCCCTACCGGCAGTCGGAGCGGCTCGACACCTACCGGCCCTACGTCGATCGCCTGCTGGAGGAGGGGCACGCCTACCGCTGCTGGTGCAGCGCGGAACGGCTGGCGCAGATGCGCGCGGAGCAGCAGGCGTCCAAGCAGTCGGTGACGGGGTACGACCGGCTCTGCTACGGCATGACCCGCGAGGAGCGCGCGAAGCTGCCGGGCTTCACGGAGACCCCGGTGGTGCGGATGCTGATCCCCGACGACGTGCCGCTGCACTTCGACGACCTGGTGCGGGGCCCGGTGAGCGCGCCGCGGCCCGACGACCAGGTGATTCTGAAGGCCGACGGCTTCCCGACCTACCACCTCGCGGTCGTGGTCGACGACCACCTGATGGGGATCACGCACGTGGTGCGCGGGGAGGAGTGGATCAGCTCGACCCCGAAGCACCTGCTGCTGTACCGCTGGCTCGGGTTCGCCGAGCCGCGGTTCGCGCACATGCCGCTGCTGCGAAACACCGACAAGAGCAAGATCTCCAAGCGCAAGAATCCCGCGGCGAGGCTGCTGTGGTTCCGGGAGCAGGGGTATCTGCCCGAGGCGCTCGTGAATTTCCTGCAGCTGCTGGGCTACCCGCCCGCCGACGACGCCAGCGAGATCGCGACGTTGGACGAGTTCATCGCCCACTTCGACTGGGCGCGCGTGAACACCGTCGGCCCGGTCTTCGACCTCGACAAGCTGAACTGGCTGAACGGCCACTACATCCGGGCGCTGACTCCCGCCGAGCTCGCGGAGCGGATCGTCACGCACCTGCGCTTCACCGGGGAATGGGCCGACCCGGACGCCGGCGACGTCGCGCTGCTGACCGCGGCGACCCCGTTGATCCAGGAGCGCCTCGGCCTGCTCAGCGAGGCGCTGCCCAAGCTGGCCTTCCTCTTCACCCCGGACGCCGACCTCGTCGTCGCCGACGACGCGCGGGCCCAACTGAAGCCGGAGGCGTCCGGGGTGCTGGACGCGGCGATCGCCGCGCTGGCGGACGTCGAGCCGTGGTCGCGCGAGACCATCGAGGCCACGCTGCGCGCCTCGCTCGTGGAGGGGCTCGGCGTGAAGCCGCGGCTCGCGTTCGCGCCGGTGCGCGTGGGCGTCACCGGGTCGCGGGTGTCGCCGCCGCTGTTCGAGTCGATGGAGCTGCTGGGTCGCGAGTCGAGCCTGACGCGCCTGCGCGCCCTGCGGGCGTCGCTGTGAGCGGAGCGTCGCGGTGAGCGGGGGCGCGGGGGTGCCGGAGGGCGCGATCGCGGTCTTCGGCGGCCGGAGCGAAATCGGCGTGGAGGTCGCGCGCCGGTTGGCGTCCGGACGCCGGGTCGTCCTCGCGGTGCGGCCCGGGTCGGACGCCGCGGGCGCGCGGGCGGCGGTGCTCGCGGCCGGGGCGTCCGCGGTGGAGGTCGTGGATTTCGACGCCGACGACACCGCGTCGCAGGAGGGCGTGGTCGCGGGCATCGAGGCGTCCGGGCTCATCGGCGTGGCCGTGCTCGCCTTCGGCGTCCTGGGCGACCAGGAGCTCGCGGAGCGGGACGCCGCCGAGGTCGTCCGGATCCTGCACACCGATTTCGTGGCGCAGGCGTCCCTGCTGACGGTGCTGGCGGCGCGGATGCGGCAGCGGGCGTCCGGCACGCTCGTCGCGTTCTCGTCGGTCGCGGGCCAGCGGGTGCGCCGGCTGAACTACGTCTACGGCTCGGCCAAGGCCGGGCTCGACGGCTTCGCGAACGGCCTGGCGGACGCGTTGCACGGCAGCGGCGTCGACCTCGTCGTCGCGCGGCCGGGGTTCGTGAAGGGCAGGATGACGGCCGGGATGAAACCGGCGGTGTTCTCATCGACGCCGGCTCAGGTGGCCGACGCGGTCGTCCGGAGGATCAGGCAGGGCGGGGCGCCCGAGCTGTGGATCCCGTGGCAGCTACGGCCGATGTTCGGCGTGGCGCGCGCCGTGCCGCGCCCGGTGTGGCGGCGGATGCCCCGGTAGGGCGCGCCGAAGTCTGTCGGCGGGCCGTGGTAGGAAGGGTCGCATGCCCGAGACGACGCCGTTCGACGACCTTCACGACTTCATCGCCCTGCCCCGGCTGGGCTCGCTGCACGCGTCGCCCGACGGCGAGCAACTGGTCGCTGGCGTGGGGGTGCTCGACCGCGACGAGACGGCGTGGGTGACCGGCCTGTGGCGCCTCGACCCGGCGGGTGAGCGTCCGGCGGTGCGGCTGACCCGAGGCGCGAAAGGTGAAGCCACGGCCGCCTTCACGCCAACCGGGGATCTGCTGTTTCTGGCCAAGCGGCCGCAGGAGGAGGCGGACGATGACGCGCCCGCCGCGCTCTGGCTGCTGCCGAGCTCCGGGGGAGAGCCGAGGATCGTCGCCACGCATCCCGGCGGGTTCGGGCAGGTGCGCGTCCAGGGTGACACGCTCGTCGTGACCGCCGCGCTGCTGCCGGGCTCGACGAGCCTGGCCCACGATGCGGCGGCTCGCGCGCTGCGCTCGTCGAAAAAGGTGGATGCGATCCGCCACACGGGCTACCCGGTGCGGTTCTGGGATCACGATCTCGGCCCCGGCACCCCGCACCTGTTCGCCGCCTCGCTGAGCGCGCTGACACCCGCGGGCGCCGGGCAGGCGGAGCCGCGGCTGACGCTGCGCGACCTGACGCCCGACGCGGGCGCGGCGCTCGTCGAGTCGTCGTTCGACCTCGACCCCGAGGGACGGTTCGTCATCGCCGAATGGAACGTCGCCGAGGCGCTGGCGCAGGTCCGCACCGCGCTGGTGCGGATCGACGTGGCGTCGGGGCACCGCATCGTCGTCGCCGGCCAGCGCGGGGTCGAGGCGTCCGCACCGGCGATCGGGCCCGACGGCCGCGTCGCCTACCGGCTGGAGGATCAGCCGACGCCCGCCCGCATCCCGCAGCCCGAGTTGCACGTGATGACCTCCGACGGTGGGGGCGACGTCCGGTTGATCACCGGGTGGGACGGCTGGCCGGGGCCGCTGCGGTGGCTGCCGGACGGCTCGGGCCTCCTGATGACGACCGACGAGCGGGGCCACGCGCCCGTGTTCCGGGTCCCGCTCGACGGCGGGGATCCCGTCCGGCTCACCGGGCAGGGGGCGTTCAGCGATCTCACGGTGAGCCCCGACGGGGCCTGGGCGTACGCGGTGCGTTCGAGCTACGTGGAGCCGCCCGCGGCCGTCCGGGTGGCGTTGGCGGGTACCGACGCCGCCGGGTTCGAGCCGGGGTCGGCGTCCGTCGAGCTCCTGAAGAACCCCGCCGAGCGTCCCGAGCTGCCCGGCACCCTGACCGAGGTGGAGGCGACCCGTGCCGACGGCGTCCGGGTGCGCGGCTGGCTGTGCCTGCCGCGGGACGCCTCGCCGCAGCATCCGGCGCCGCTCGTGCTCTGGGTGCACGGCGGCCCCCTGAACTCGTGGAACGCCTGGAGCTGGCGCTGGTGCCCGTGGCTGCTCGTCGCGCAGGGGTACGCGGTCCTGCTACCCGACCCGGCCTTGTCGACGGGGTACGGCCACGACTTCGTCCAGCGAGGCTGGGGCAGGTGGGGGTTCGAGCCCTACGACGACCTCATGGCGATCACCGACGTCGCGGAGGGTCGCGACGACGTCGACGCACACCGCACCGCCGCGATGGGCGGCTCGTTCGGCGGGTACATGGCGAACTGGATCGCGGGCCACACCGACCGGTTCGACGGCATCGTCACGCACGCCTCGTTGTGGGAGCTCGGCGGCTTCGGCAAGACGACCGATCGGGCCGACCAGTGGGCCCACGAGATGACGCCCGAGATGGTGGAGGAGAACTCCCCGCACCAGTTCGTGCGCGACATCGTGACGCCGATGCTGGTGATCCACGGAGACCGCGACTATCGCGTCCCGATCTCGGAGGGGCTTCGGCTGTGGTACGACCTGCTGAGCGCGTCGGGGCGGCCCGCGTTCGAGAACGGGGAGAGCGAGCACGAGTTCTTGTACTTCCCGCACGAGAACCACTGGGTGCTGTCGCCGCAGCACGCGGTGGTCTGGTACGAGGTCGTGCTCAGCTTCCTGGCGCGCACGGTGCTGGGGGAGAGCCGCGCCCAGCCCGACGTCCTCGGGCTCACGCCGGTCGAACCGGACGCCGGCGGCCCAGCGTGACAGCAGCGCCGGGCGCCCGAGGCGTCCCGGCGCTGCCGGTGAAGCGAGACGATCGGCGCGAACTCAGCCCTGAATGAACGCCTTCGTGATGAGGGCGGTGGACGAGTTCGTGCACGCGCCCTTGGTGCGCGCGACGACCTTCAGCGCGGTCACGCCGTTCACGGAGGCCGCCAGTTCGGCGGTCTGCTTGAACGTCACGGTCTTGGACGCCACCTGCTTGCCGTCGGCGACGAGCAGGAACTCGAGCGTGTTGTCGCTGGAGTCGCTCAGCGCGTCCTGGGCGACGGTCACCTTGGCCTGCCCTCGCGAGGTGGAGAAGCGGTACTCGAGCTCGGCGGTGCCCTGGTTGCAGTTCACGACTGCGCCGAGCGCCTGCACCGGGGCGGTCGCGCCCGGCGTCTGGTAAGAGCCCTCGGTCCAGCCGTCGCTGCGGAACGCGTTGGCCATCGTCAACTGGGTCTGCTGACCGGCGTCCACCGAGATGAGCCCGGGCGTGCCGGGCGCTCCGGACGGCTGCGGGGTGGCGTCGGGGCCGGCGGAATCGGTGGGGGTCGCCGACGGATCCGGCGAGGCGGAGTCGCTGAGCGTCGCCGAGGGGTCGGGGGAGGCGCTGTCGGTCGGGGCCTCGGTCGGCTCGGGCGCCAACGTGTCCGTGGGGACCGGCTCCGAGGGCAACGGCGTGGCCGACCGTGACGGTGACCCGATGGTGCACCCGGACAACACGGCGGCGACGGCGACGCTCGCGGCGGTCAGGCGAACGAAGTGGCGAGAAGACGGCATTGAATCCCCCAGTCGGCGTCGGAAGCATGGCATCGCTGTCAGTATTCACCGTCGGGGCTCGTCAGCGGTAGTCCTCCGGGCGTACCGATGGACCCGTGCGGCGGGATTCCGGA
>NZ_JBDHZL010000061.1:0-15777 GCF_039811905.1 Nigerium sp.
GCTGCGGACCGAGGTGACCGCCGTGGTCGTGCGGTTACCCGGCGGCCGGGTCGTCCGGTGGGGCAATCCCGGCACCTCGCCCGTCAAGGCGGCGGTGGGGGCCGACGAGGAAGAACGCCACGGGTCGTGGACGCTGCGGGGCCGCGCGCCGGCGTCCGGATGGGCGGTCGAGATCGACGCGGACGCCCCCGTCGCGGACGCCCTGATCCTGCCCGTGCCGCTCGTCGAGCGCCGCACGGCCGTCGACGGCGACCTGGAGAACCTCGCCGGGCGGCTCACCGCGCGCGTGACCCGCCGCGGACGCCTCGTCTGGGAGGGCGAAAGCACCCTCGCCGCGCTCGAGCGCGGCGGGCTCGGCTTGGCCGCGTCCGAGCGCCGGCGGCGCCGGGGCGGGGGCGTTTCTACCTGACGTTCTCCACACTCTGAGGTGGAGAACGTCACACACCCCGATCCACGCCGCCGTCGCGGACGTCCCTCACGACAGCCCCGGACGACCGCGGCCAGCAGGACGCCGAAGGCCCCGGTCCGAAACGGACCGGGGCCAGTGGGGCAGGGCGCTACTTCTGCATGATGTGGATGGCGAAGCCCCCGAACTCGCCGTCGAGGTAGATGTTCTGCATCCGGCCGTCGGGGAAGTGGGCGAGGGTGTCGGTGTTGAAGGTGAAGCCCTTCTCCTTGAGTTCCTCGACCGCCGACGGAAGATCATCGGTCTTCATGCCGATGTGCCCGTTGGTCCCCAGGTACTGGGTGCGGACGCACTCGAAGTAGGAGCCGGCGAACTCCGACTTCTGCCCGGCGCGGGTCTCGAGGTTGAACATCATGGCCAGCAGTTGAGCGAGTTCTGCGGCCTTCTCGGCGTTGTCGTTGTTGATGCCCACGTGGGCCAGCTCAAAGGTGTTGCTCATGTCAGGTCTGTCGATTCTGTGCGAGGGGGATCACATCGGGAACAGCAGCAGGGCACCGGCCGACAGCGCGGCGAGGCGGATGAAGTACATCGGGACGGTGAACTTCCAGAACTGCACCAAGGTGTACTTGCCGGCGCCCATGATCATCGCCGGCATGCCGTCGATGGGGAGGAAGTGGCCGTTCCAGCCCGAGATGACGATGGCTGCCGCGGCCGCCGTCGGGTCGAGACCCAGCTGGAGGCAGGTCGCGATGGCCAGCGGAGCGAACACGTAGACCGTGCCGATGGTCGATCCGGTCAGCGTGGCCAGCAGGCTGGTCAGGATGCAGAAGACGAAGACCAGCAGGAACGGGCTGACGTTCGTCCCGAGCATGCCGGCGACGGTCTCGCCGACGAGCTTGGTCAGGCCGGTGGCGCCCAGGGCGTCCGCGATGCCGATGACGCCGGCGGACATGAGGATGATCGGCTGGCTGATCGCATCGCGGATCTCGGTGAAGTCCAAAACGTTGGTCACCAGGAGGATTGCCACCGACAGGCCGGTGATGGCGTAGCCGGGGTCGCCGATGTAGCTGTACATGATCATGCCGACGACGGCCAGCGCGAAGCTGAAGTACGTGGCGTACTCCTGGCGCTTGGTGATCGTGGGGGTGGCCACCGCCGTGGCGACACCGGTGGTGTCCGCGGCGTCCACACCGGCACCGTTGGCGGGCTCGATGGCGACCTTGTCGGTCGAGGTGTCGGCGATCGGGTGGTCGGGCAGGATCTTGTAGGCCACCAGGCACCAGGCCAGGAAGCCGAGGCTCAGGACCAGGTTGACCAGCGAGAACTTGACCAGGTCGACCCGCTCCAGGAAGCCGGTGGCCTGCAGGACGGCCATGACGATGCCGTACTGAAGGGCGACGTTGAACGGCGCGAGCGGGTGGTTCGCGGCGAAGCCGGCCGGCATCAACAGGCGCGAGGGCGGCAGGAGCTTGCTGTAGGGCAAGGTCGACAGCAGGCCGATCACCAGCACGTAGTACGCCGTGGAACCGGTGCCGAAGATGCTGGCACCCAGCATGACGACGAGGATGAGCAGCACGTACGCCTTGAAGCCGCCTTTGCTCGCCATGGAGACGATCAGGTCCTTGAAGCGGGCGATGAGCGTCGTCTTCTGCAGGGCCGCGATCACCGCCATGAAGGCGGCGAGCATGATGATGGTGGAGTTGGCGAAGCCGCCGAACGCGGTCTTGATGTCGACGACGCCGAAGACCACCATCAGCAGGCAGGCGATCAGCGGCGGCACCCCGAAGGGGAGCTTGTCGACCATGATGAGGGCGATCATGAAGACCGTGATCGCCAGCGCGAAGATCATGGGAAGAGTCATGGTGAAGGTCCCTGCTCAGCTCATGCCGTTGGCGCGGTTCTCGTCGAGGACCTTCTTGAGGGCCTCGACGCCCTCGGCGGGCACCTGGTTGAACGGGGCCCGGCACTTGCCGACCTCGTACCCGAGCAGCGAGACGGCCGTCTTCACGATCGTGTTGGGGTTGCCGTACTTGAAGCAGGCGCGGAACGACGCGATGGACTCGTTCGCCGCCTTCGCCTCCTCGATCTTGCCCTCCACGAACAGGTCGTAGATGGACGCCATGACGCGCGGGTAGACGTTGGCGCAGCCCGCGATTCCGCCGGTGCCGCCGGCCAGCAGCGTCCAGATGATCAGCTGGTCGTTGCCCGACAGGATGTCGAACGACCCGACGGCCTTCTTGCGGGCGTCGAGGTACCCCAGGATGTTGGCGAAGTTCCCCGAGGAGTCCTTCGCGCCGACGATCGACTCGATCTGGGCCAGCTTGGCCACCGTGGCGGGGGCGATGGCGTTCCCGGCGCGGGCGGGGATGTTGTAGAGCACGATCGGCAGGTCGACGGCGTCCGCGACCGCCTTGTAGTGCGCGTAGAGCTCGTCCTGGCTGGCCGCGGCGAAGCTCGGCGTGATGATCGACAACACGTCGGCGCCCGCGTCCTTGGCCATCGCGCTCTGCTCGATGGTCTCCTTGGTGGAGATCGCGCCGGTGCCGGCGTAGACGGGGACGCGCCCGGCCACCTGGTCGACGACGGTGCGCAGGACGAGTTCCTTCTCGCTCGCGTTGAGGATGTAGCCCTCACCGTTCGTGCCGAACGGGAAGATGCCGTGGACGCCGCCCTCGATCTGGCGGTCGACCTGGCGACGCAGTTCCTCGGTGTTGACCGATTCGTCCTCGTGCATGGGGGTGACGATCGGGGTGACAATTCCTTTGATCTCGACGGAGGTCATCGTTGAACCTTTCTGGTGTGGTGGATGGTGGTGGTCAGGCGGTCTGCTCGGCAGACAGATCAGGGCCGGCAGAGGTGGGCCGTTCGGCCCGGATGCGCGCCAGCACGTCGCCCGGCAGGTGCACGTGTTTGATCGCCTGGCGATGCCAGGTGTAGGCCACGTGGACGCCGCCCTCGGCGTCCCCGATCACCGACGGGTACGACAGCTCACGGTTGAGGTTCTCGCGGCTGTTGTTCGACATGCAGTAGCCGTCGCCGTTCTCGATGTCATACGCGATGGGCCAGCTGCGGCCGTCGTCGTCGGAGAGGGCGAGCGTCATCGGCGCGCGCGGCGCGCCCCAGAACGCGGTGCGCTTGTCGGTCTCGAACGTCGGCTCGGCGAGCACGGGGCCGTCGGTGTCCTTCACGCCCTCGTCGTCGATCTCGTCGTACAGGGACGCCCGCCGGTCGGTCGCGTCCGCCTGGCTCGCGTAGTTCATCACCATCGCGATCTGGCCGTCGCCGAGCGCGCGGGCCTGGATGGAGGAGTTGTTGTTCGGCAGGTCGATCGGACGGCAAGGCGCCCAGGTCTCGCCTCCGTCGGTGGATTCGGTCTCGTAGACGTGGTCGGCCCAGCGCGACCGGAAGCAGGCCCAGAGCGTGCCGTCCGTCCGCGGGACGATGTTCATGTGGACGCAGCCCTCCGAGTTCGGCACCGGCGTCTCGGTCCAGGTCTCACCGGCGTCGTCGGAGTACCAGACGGACGCCGTGTCCTGATTGCCGACCCACTTCTCGCCCGGCAGCGCGATGCAGTTGAACGTCGGCAGCAAGATGCGGCCGCTCTCCAGCGCGACGGGCACCTGCCGGACGAACACGCCCTTCGGGGCGTCCTCGCCCAGCAGCGCGGTCGGCTCGTCCCAGGTCTCGCCGCCGTCGTGCGACACCCGCCTGCGGACGATCGAGGAGTCCTGGTTGCCGGCGATCTGCCCGGTGTACAGCAGCCAGACGTCGCCGTTGGGGGCGTTGAACAGGATCGGGTTCTGCTCCGACCGGCTCGAGTCGAAGCTGAGCTGCACGGGGTCGAGCCACTGGTCGGTACCGGCCCTCAGGCGGGACAGATGCACGGAGATGTCGGACACCCCCTCCTGCGTGCCGCCGAACCAGACGCACGCCAGGTCGCCGTTCGGGAGGAACGCGAGGTTCGCGGCGTGGCACTGCACGGTCGGCGTGGGCATCAGCGCCTCGGTGCCGCCGTCGGGGCGGGGGGTCAGTCGGCCGTCGAAGGTCGTCATGGTGTTCTCCTCAATCGTCGTTGGTTGTGGACGGGTCGTGGGCCCGACGAGGCAGGGCGACAGAACACTCGTGCACGCCCTGCGTCACTACCTGCGCAGATCGCGCATGAAGTGGGCTCTCAGCGCGGAGGCGCCCCCTGGACGCCGCACACCTGGCGAGATACACCGTCATCGGCTGCCTCCGTGCGTCGTAGGGAGAGGTCCTGGTGACGAAGAGTCTGGCAGAACATGCGCGAAGTGCGCAAGCGTTATGCGCGATTCGTGCGAAAATCACTCGGGCGCATGCTGCCGCACCCTGGATGCACCACGCCCCGCCCGGTCTACACCGGGCGGGGCGTGGCGACGCACGAGGGACGCCGGCTACTCCACGACGTCCGCGGGCTTGCGCAGGAACCAGGCCGCGACGACGGCGGCGGTCCAGACGGCTCCTGCGCCGAGGAAGGCCCAGTGCGACCCGGCGAGCAGGGCGTCGGCCGGGGCGGCCCCCACCGCCGCCGCCTGCGCCGACCGAGCGGCCAACACCGTGACGAACAGCGCCGTTCCCGCGGCCCCGGCGACCTGCTGGATCGTGCCGACCATGGCCGACCCGTGCGAGTACAGCCGGCCGGGCAGCGCGCCCAGCGAGACCGTGAACAGCGGCGTGAACACGAACGCGAACGCCGTGCTCATCACCGCGTGCACCGCCATGAGCTGCCACCACGGGGTGTCGTGCGTCAGCAGCGACAGGAACGCGAAGCACGCCATCACGACGATGCTCGCCGGGACGACGAGCGTCTTCGGGCCGGTCCGGTCGTAGAGGCGGCCGACCGCGGGGGAGAGCACGCCCATCATGATGCCGCCCGGCAGCATGAGCAGGCCGACCTGCACCGGCTCCATCCCGTAGGCCCGCTGCAGCAGCAGGGGAAGGGTGATGATCGTGCCGAAGAGGGCCATCATCGCGAGCGCCATCATCGCCAGGGCGACGGTGAAGATGGGGTAGCGGAACGTTCGCAGGTCGAGGAGGGCCGCATCCCTCTTCTGCAGGGAGAGCTGCCTCGCGACGAACGCGCCGAGCCCGAGCGCGCCGGCGCCCAGGGCGGCCGGCAGCGCCCACGCCGGGGCGTGGGCGTCCCCGACGAGACTCAACCCGTAGACCAGCCCGCCGAACCCGAGCACGGTGAGCGGCACGGACGCCGCGTCGAGCGGCGTGGAACGCGTCCGGCCGCCGTGGGCCAGCAGCCTCAGGCCTGCCGCCAGCATGGCCAGGGCGACCGGCAGGACGGCCGCGAAGATGAAGCGCCACGAGCCGAGTTGCAGCAGCAGGCCCGAGAGCGTGGGCCCGACCGCGGGCGCCACCGAGATCACCATCGAGATGTTGCCCATGACCGTCCCGCGGCTGCGGGCGGGGACGAGGTTCATGACGGTCGTCATGAGGAGGGGCATCATGACCGCGGTCCCGGACGCCTGCACGACGCGCCCCGCGAGCAGCACCCCGAAGGTGGGCGCGACCGCGCAGACCAACGTCCCGACGCTGAACAGGGACATGGCCAGGCCGAACGCCGCCCGGCGGGTGATGCGGTCGAGCAGCCATCCGGTCACCGGGATGACGACGGCCATCGTCAGCATGAAGCCGGTCGTGAGCCACTGGGCGGTGCGTTCGGTCACGCGGAGGTCGAGCATGATGCGCGTGAGGGCCACGTTCATCGCCGTCTCGTTCAGGATCACGACGAACGCCGCCACCAGCAGCACCCCGATGATCGAGCGGTTGCCGCGGCTCAGGCGCGACGGGACGTCCCGGGAGACGCCGGGCTCGGTGTCGGTGTCGGTGCGCATGGGGGTTCCTTCGGGACGACGCGGGTGGGACCGGTGCGCGCGGGATGCCGAGGGAGCGCGGACGCACGTCGGGTCCGTGTGGTTGAATGAACAACGATCGGACGCCGTGATGCTACCTCACCGGGCTTCCCGGCCCCGCATGACGGTGGCAACCACGGTCCAACCGCGGCCGCGGAGACGTTCGTCCGGACGCGTGTCGCGCCCCACGCGCTGTTGGCGACGCCGGGCACCTCCGCACCCGGCGTCCGCCGCTTTGCGGGGAGGACTATCCTGTCCGGCGCCGCGGGCAGCCGCGTCACCCCACCACCGGGAGGAACACCATCACCGCCATCGCTCTGTCCGAGACCCGCCTGCGTCGCCGCGCGCGGGCCGCCGGCACCGTCGGCAACATGGTCGAGTGGTTCGACTGGTCGGTCTACGGGTTCTTCGCCCCCTACTTCGCGGCGGCGTTCTTCCCGCAGGCCGACGAGACCGCCCGGCTGTTGTCGGCGTTCGCCGTGTTCGCGGTCGGCTTCTTCGTCCGCCCGCTGGGCGGGGCTGTGCTCGGTTCGTACGCCGACCGCCACGGACGCCGCGCCGGCATGACCCTCACCATCCTGCTCATGGCCGTGGCGAGCCTCGTCATGGCCCTCCTGCCGACGTGGCACGCCATCGGGGTGGCCGCGCCGCTCCTGCTCGTCCTGGCGCGCTGCGTCCAGGGATTCTCGGCGGGCGGCGAGTTCGGCACCTCGTCGGCCTTCCTCGTCGAGAACGCCGAGCGCGGAGGGCGCGCGCGGGCCGGCTCGTGGCAGCAGGTCTCGGTGGGGGCCGGCACGCTGGCGGCGTCCGCTCTGGCCGCGGCGATGTTCGCGACCATGACGCCCGAGGCCCTCACGAGCTGGGGCTGGCGCGTGGCTTTCGGCCTGGGCGCCGTCTTCGGGCTGGTCGGCCTCTACCTGCGGCGGCGCGTCCCCGAGACGGACGCCTTCTCCGCGACTCGCACATCCGGACGCCTCCAGCGCAGGCCGCTCACGGCCGTCCTCCGGACGCACCCGGCCGCCGCCCTCCGCGTCATCGCCCTCGTCGCTGCCGGCACGGGGCTCGTCCAGTTCTGGTTCGTCTACCTGCCCACGTTCGCGAAGCTGCACGTCGGCGTCCCGCTGGCGATCAGTCAGCCGGCCGCGATGGTCGCGCTGGCCGTCTTCACCGTCCTGCAGCCGCTGTCCGGCGCGCTGAGCGACCGGTACGGGCGGCGTCCACTGCTGCTGTTCTTCGCGCTCGGGTCGGCCGCGACGTTCACCCCGCTCGTGCTCGGCATGCGGCCGACGCTGATGGGAGTGCTCGTGCCGGCCCTGCTGAGCGCGGTGTTCCTCGCGGCCTACGCCGGCTCGCTGGCCGCGGTGATGGCCGAGCAGTTCCCGCCCGAGGTCCGCACCGCCGGCATCTCCCTGCCGTACGGGTTGGCGGTCGCCGTCTTCGGCGGGCTCACCCCGACGCTCGCCACCGGGCTCATCGGGCAGGGCCGCCTGTGGGTGTTCCTGCTGATCGTGGTCGGCGTGTGTCTCGCGTCGGCGCTCGCGTTCTTCACCATGCCCGAGACCGCGGATCGCGACGTCTGAACGAATCCCGACGGTGCGGTGACGTGCGGGCCTACGTGAGGGTGCAGTAGGTTGGGCGCCGGACCCGCGGACGAAGGAGCTGCATGCCGCAGAACATCCCCCTCGCCATCGCGCTCGTCGTCGTGGGCTCGTTCTGCTTCGCGGCGTCCGCGTCGGTTCAGCACAACGCCGTCGGCCGGCAAGTAGAGGACGCCTCTGAGCGCAAGTCGATGAGCGTGCGCCGGCTGCTCCACCTGCTGCGCTCGCGGCGCTGGTGGGCGGGCCTTGCCCTGCTCGGGGCGTCCGCCGCCCTGCAAGTGACGGCCCTTTTGATGGCCCCGGTGTCGGTGGTGCAGCCCGTGGGGCTGCTGGCGTTCCCGTGGTCGGTGATTCTGGCCGCCCGCATCCACCGCACGCGCGTGCCCGGCCGCATGAGGCTCTCCCTGGTCGTCACCGTCGCGGCGACCCTCGGCTTCACGATCCTCACCGGCGTCCACGCGACGACGGGCAAGGGGCTGCAGGCCTACCAGATCGTCATCGGCGCGCTGGTGGTTTACGCGTTCGCGATCGCGTTCTCGTCCATGGGACGCGGCGGGCCGAAAGACCTCCGCTGCCTGTTCTGGGCGTCCGCCGGCGCCCTGTTCTACGGTCTCGAGGCCGCCCTGGTGAAGGCGATGATCGAGTACGCCCAAGAGCAGCAGTCGTGGCTCACCGACCCCCTCATCTGGGGCATCGTCGGCGCGCTCATCCTCGGCAGCGTCATGGCCGGCGCGCTCATCCAGCAGGGGTACGCCACCGGGCCGGCCGAGATCGTCGTGGGCTCGATGACCGTGACCAGCCCCGTCGTCGCCGTGCTGTACGGCTTCCTGGTGCTGGGGGAGGGCAAGCACCTGACCCTCCCCGTCGTCGCCGGCATGCTCGTGCTCGGGCTCGTGGCGATCGGGGGCGTGGCGTCCCTGACGCGGTACCACCCCTCCTACGAGGCCGACCAGGCACGGATGGACTCCTGACCCACCCGCTGGCCCGCCCGCGCGGGCCCGTGGCGCCTGGGGCGTCTCTCGAGCATCCATTCGAGCGCCCAGGTCGTCAGCCCCGCGAGCCCCCGTGTCACCGCACCGTCTGCTCACCCGTTGTGTTTGCTCACGAGGTGTGGGCAAGCCACACGGAACCCCCCGGGGGGGCCGTTGGACGCCCCCGGGCGGGGGCGTCCAGACCTCAGTCGCCGGGCGTCGACGATCCTCGGTTGGACGATCCTCAGTTGAACCGGTACATCTGCTGGGCGACGCGGTACAGCCGCAGGGACGCCGCCCGCCCGGCCTTGCCGGGGAAGTTCGACCCCAGCGGCAGGGCGGCGCGACGCATGCGTCGGTAGAGCTTCGGGTTGCGCTCCTTCAGGTGCGCCCACATCTCGTCGCGCTGGCGCAGGGCGTCGGTGTTGCCGGCGTTGTGCGCGAGGATCGAGATGATCGAGCTGGCCGCCAGGATCAGCGCGAGGTAGGCCTCCATGTACCGGGCCAGCCGGTCGTTGCCGGCCGCCTCGGGCAACTGGTGGGCGTCCACCATCACCCGGGTGATGCGCATCTGCTGGTCGAGCCGCGAGATCATCACGGGCTCATTCACCGACTGGTCGTCGCGCCCGATGAAGTAGCGGTACAGGTCCACCGGCAGGTAGTACAGCGTCTCCACCGACGGCAGCGGGACGTACACGAAGATGTTGTCCACGTAGAACGTGTGCGTCGGCAGTTGCAGCCCGCACTCCCGCAGCAGTTCGGTGCGGAAGATCGCCGAGTGCATGAGGATGTTCTGCCCGACGCCGAAGTGCCGCACCTGATCCCAGCCGAAGCGGCGGTTCTCGGGCAGGGCGCCCTTGTAGTTGATGACGCGGTGGGTTCCGGTCGCGGTGTGCTCGTAGACGTAGTTGCACACCATGAGGTCGATCTTGCTGTCCCCGGCGATGAACCCCCGCAGCTTGGCCAGCATCAGGTGCGAGGCGTGGGCGTCCAGCCAGTCGTCGGAGTCGACGACCTTGAAATACACCCCGGACGCCGCCGCCAGCCCGGTGTTCACCGCGCCGCCGTGGCCGGCGTTCTCCTGGTGGATGGCCCGGATGACGTCCGGACGCCGGGCCGCCCAGGCGTCCGCCTTGGCCGCCGTGTTGTCCTTCGTGGAGCCGTCGTCGACGATGATGATCTCGACGTCGTCACCCCCCACGAGCAGCGACTCGATGCAGTGGTCCATGTAGGCCGCCGAGTTATAGCAGGGGATGACGTAGCTGATCGTCTTCTGGTTGTCGGACACGTGCTTCTTTCGTTCAGTCGGCGAGCAGTCGATCGGCGAGCTTCAGCGCCCGCGCGACGACCTGATCCATGTTGAAGTAGCGGTACTCGGCGAGGCGGCCGATCGCGTGGAAGTCGGGCAGCTCGCTCGCCAGCTCGGCGTAGCGCCCGTGCAGCTCCAGGTTCGCCGGATCGATGATCGGGTAGTACGCCTCGTCGGTGCTGTCGGGGACATAGTCGCGCGGGAACTCCCGGACGATCGTCGTCCGGCCCGGCGCGTCCTGCCTGGTCAGATGCTTGAACTCGGTGATGCGCGTGAAGTCTTCGCTGACGGTGTAGTTCACGGTGCCGGAGGGCTGGAACCGGTCCTGCTGCAGGGTCTCGAAGTCGAAGTCGAGCGTCCGGTAGGGCAGCGAGCCGAACCGGTTGCCGAATAGCTCGTCGAGCGGGCCGGTGTAGATCACCGTGCCGCCGAACGGCTCGCCGCCGACGCGCACCTCGCCGTCGCCGAACTCGAACACCTGCCGGGCATCCACGCCCAGCCGGACCTCGATGCCCGGGTGCTCCAGCATGCACTGCACGAGCGCGGTGTAGCCGTCGACGGGCAGGCCCTGGTGGGCGTCCTGGAAGTAGCGGCAGTCTTCGGAGATGAACACCGGGACGCGCGCCGTCACCGACTCGTCGACCTCGTCGGGCCCGACGCCCCACTGCTTGGTCGTGTAGGTGAGGAACACGTTGCGATACACGTAGTCGGCGACCTCGGCGAGGTCGGCGTCGCTCTCCTCGCGCAGCTGCCGGATCGTCACCTTCTCGCCGTCACCGAACCGGCCGACCAGCTTCGCGATCAGCTCGTCGCCGCGCTGCTTGCCGAACGCGAGCCGCAGCGAGATCTTGTTGACCGGCACGGGCAGGAACAGCCCGTGCACGTTGGCGAGCACCTCGTGGCTGTAGCCGTTCCAGTCCGTGAACCGCGACAGGTACTCCACGACGCGCTGGTTGTTCGTGTGGAAGATGTGTGGGCCGTACTGGTGAATCAGGACGCCGGCCTCGTCGACGACGTCGTAGGCGTTGCCGGCGACGTGCTGCCGGGCCTCGAGGACGACGACCCGGCGGCCGCCGCGCTCGGCGAGTTCGCGGGCGATCGTGGACCCGGCGAGCCCGGCGCCCACGACCAGCACGTCGGCCCCCGACACGGGTGCGGACGCCCCCGGCCCGTCCGGCCGGGGGGTGGGTTCAGTGGTGGAAGACATCTGGTGGAGCCTATCGTGCCGGACGCCGCCCCGCGCGCAGCAGGCGCGCGCGGCGGCGTCCTGGGGCGGGGAGACGTGCCCCCCGCACTCTCGGACGCCGCGTCAGCCCAGCGCTGCCCGCACCTTGGCCGCGATCTCGCCGCCCTGGGCGCGGCCCTGAGCCCGCCCGTTGACGGCCCTGATGATCTGGCCCATCTGCTTCATGGTCGGCTTCGCCGCCGCGGACGCCTCGGCTGCGGCGACCTCCTCGGCCACCAGGGCGTCCAACTCCGCCTCGGTGAGCGGCGCCGGCAGGTACCGGCCGATCAGCTCGGCCTCCGCCGTCTCCTTCTCCGCGAGCTCGGGGCGGTTGCCCGCGGTGTAGGCCTCCGCCGAATCCCGCCGGCGGTTGACCTCGCGCGTCAGCACGGCGATCTCGTCGGCCTCGCTCAGGTCGCGGGCCGCCTTGCCGGCCACCTTCTCGTTCTTCAGCGCGCCGATCGCCATGCGCAGCGTGGTCGTCGTGGACCGGTCACCCGCCTTCATCGCCGCCACCATGTCGTCGTGCAGTCGGTTCTCCAGAACGCCCATCGTCACCCTTTCGTCGTGCCCGGCTATTGTTCCACGCCGTTCAGTCTTACGATCGGGCGCATGGGAGCCCGTATGTTCACCGCCATCGTCCCGCCGCCCGACGTCGTCGCGGCCGTGGACGATTTTCTTCAGCCTCGGCGCGACGCCGACAACCGACTCGCGTGGACGCGCACCGAGTCCTGGCACGTCACGACCGCGTTCATGGCCGACGTGCCCAGCCGCAACCTCGAACGACTCGAAGAGTCGCTCTCCGACGCGGCCGCGCGCACCGACCCGTTCGAGCTGCGCCTCGGCGGCGGGGGCAGCTTTCCGTACGTCGCCGCGGCACGCACGCTGTGGTTCGGCGTGACCCACGGCCGCTCCGAGGTCAGCGCGCTGGCGACCCGGTGCCGCAACGCGGCCGACCGGGCGGGCATCCCGGTCGACGGGGCGAAGTTCTTCCCGCACCTGACGGTCGCGCGCACGCGCCAGCCGTTCAACGCGACGAAGTGGATCGGCATCCTGGACACGTTCGAGGAGGCGTCCTGGCAGGCGACCGAACTGCAGCTCATCGAGTCCCACCTGCACGACAAGGGCCACCGCTACGAGACGATCGCGACGTTCCCGCTCGGCGGAATCGCCGGCAAGACCGCCACGACGGCCGCCTGAGGTCGCCTAACCTAGGTCGTCGCCGGGGCGGGCAACCCAGCCGCGGCCGGGGAACGACGACAAGGGGAGTCATGGAGTACCGCATCGAGACGCTGGCGGTTCACGCGGGCCAGGAGCAATCCGATCCGACCACCCGGGCGCGGGCCGTCCCGATCTACAACACGACGTCGTACACGTTCGACAACACCCAGCACGCGGCCGACGTGTTCGCGCTGCGCGTCCCGGGCAACATCTACACGCGCATCACGAACCCCACCCAGGCCATCTTCGAAGACCGCGTCACGCAGCTCGAAGGCGGCATCGCGTCCCTCGCGACGGCGACCGGAGCGGCCGCCGTCACGTACGCCGTCGAGAACTTGTGCGGCGCCGGCGACAACTTCGTCGCCTGCAGCAAGCTCTACGGCGGCACGTTCGCGCTCTTCGCGCACACGCTGCCGCAGTTCGGCATCGAGTGCCGGTTCGTCGATCCCGACGACCCGGCGGCCCTGGACGCCGTCGTCGACGGCCGCACGAAGCTCGTCTTCGGCGAGAGCCTCGGGAACCCGGCCCTGAACGTGTGGGACCTGGACGCCTGGGCCGACGTCGCCCACGCCCACGGCCTGCCGCTCGTCGTCGACAACACCGTGCCGACGCCCTACCTGTGCCGCGTGTTCGACCACGGTGCCGACGTCGCGGTGCACGCGGCGACGAAGTACATGGGCGGCCACGGCACGCACATGGGCGGCATCATCGTCGACTCGGGCACCTTCGACTGGCTGGCCAACGCCGAGCGGTTCCCGAACCTCACCAGCCCCGACCACGCCTATCACGAGACGGTCTGGACGGACGCGGCCGGCCCGGCCGCCTACATCACCCGGGCCCGCACCGTGCTCATGCGCAACACGGGGGCGACGATCGCCCCCGAGAGCGCCTTCCAGTTCTGCGTGGGCCTGGAGACGCTGCACCTGCGCATGGAGCGGCACAGCAGCAACGCACTGTCGGTGGCCCGCTACCTGCAGGACCACCCCGACGTCGCCTGGGTGAACTACCCCGGGCTCGAGGGTGACCGCTACCACGAGACGGCGGCGCGCATCCTGGACGGCAACGGGTTCGGCGGCCTCGTGTCGTTCGGGCTCAAGGCCGGCCGGGCCGCCGGGTCGACGTTCATCGAGAGCCTCGGGCTGTTCAGCCACTTGGCGAACATCGGGGACGCGAAGAGCCTCGCCATCCACAACGCGACGACGACCCACTCCCAGCTCACCGAAGAGGAGCTGGTGGCCGCCGGCGTCGCGCCCGAGGGCGTCCGGCTGTCGATCGGCATCGAGAACTCCGACGACCTGATCGCCGACCTGGATCAGGCGCTGGCGGCGACGCATTGAGCGCTGAGCACACCGGCTCCCTCGGCGTGACCCGCACCGAGGTCGTCCGGCTGTTCACCGAGGACGAGCCGCTGCGGCTGGCGTCCGGACGCACGCTGGGGCCGGTCGACGTCGCCTACGAGACGTACGGCACGCTCAACGCGGACGCGAGCAACGCCGTGCTGGTATGCCACGCCCTCACCGGGGACGCCCACGCGGCCGGCTTCCACGAGGGCGACAAGCGTCCGGGGTGGTGGGACACGCTGATCGGCCCGGGCAAACCGCTGGACACCGACCGGTTCTTCGTCATCTGCAGCAACCTGCTCGGCGGCTGCCAGGGGACGACGGGGCCGTCGTCGCCGCGGCCCGACACGGGCGAGCCGTACGGGCTCGACTTCCCGCTGGTGCTCATGGAGGACTTCGTGAACGTCCACCGGGCGCTGGCCCGGCATCTGGGCGTCGGCAAGCTGCTGGCCGCGATCGGCGGCTCGATGGGCGGCATGCAGGTGCTCGACTGGTCGCTGCGCTACCCCGAGGAGCTGGCCAACGCGATCATCGTCGCCGCGTCCAGCCGGCTGACGGCCCAGAACATCGCGTTCTCGGCGGTCGCACGGCGGGCGATCGTCGACGACCCCGACTTCCGCGACGGCCGCTACGCCGCCGAGGGCACGAGCCCCGACGTCGGCCTCGCGATCGCGCGCATGATGGCCCACATCACCTACATGTCGGAGGACGCGCTCGACGAGAAGTTCGGCCGGGCCTACCAGCAGCAGGTCCGCAAGCCGGGCTTCGGCATCGACTTCGCGGTCGAGAGCTACCTCGACCACCAGGGGCAGGCGTTCCTCGCCCGGTTCGACGCCTTGTCGTACCTGTACCTGACCCGCTCGATGGACTACTTCGACCCGTTCGCCGAGACGCCGCCCCGCGTCCGGCCCGACCCGGTGAAGTACCTCGTGCTCTCCTTCGACAGCGACTGGCGCTTCGACACCGAGCACAGCCGGCGGATCGTCCGGCACCTGGAGCGCGGACGCCTGCCCGTCACCTTCCGCGAGCTCAGCTCGCCGTGGGGGCACGACTCGTTCCTGCTGGACAACGACGACTACCACGCCACCGTCCGCGCCTACCTCGACCGCGCCCTGGAGGTGGGGCTGTGAACGACTTCTCCGCGCACCCCAGCGCCCGCAACGGACGCCCCGCGCGCGATCTCCGCGTCGACCTCGGCCTGGTCGCGGCGCAGATTCCGGCGTCCTCGCGCGTGCTCGATCTCGGCTGCGGCACGGGAACGCTCCTGTCGTACCTCATGGCGGAGCGCGACTGCACGGGCACCGGCGTCGAGATCGACCCGCAGAAGGTGGTGCGGGCGATCCGCCGGGGCGTCCCGGTGATCGAGCTGGATCTGGACCGGCAGCTCGACCAGTTCTCCGACAACAGCTACGACGTGTGCGTCCTGTCGCGGACGCTGCAGACCATCCAGCGGCCCGCCCACGTGCTCAAGCACATGGGGCGCATCGCCAACCTGATGGTCGTGTCGGTGCCGAACTTCGGCTGGTGGGGCCACCGGCTTCGCCTCCTCGGCGGGCACATGCCGATGTCGAAGGAACTGCCGTACAGCTGGTACGACACCCCCAACATCCGCCACACCACGCTGCTCGACCTCGAAGAGCTCTTCGACCAGCTCGGCTTCGTCGTGGAGCGCAAATACTCCTACACCCTGCGCGGACGCCGGCTGCACATGCAGGGCCACATCTCGAATCTGCTGGCCGGGGCCGCCGTGTACGTGCTGCGTCCGGGCCGCTGAGGGGACGCCGTCCCCCTCGGACGCCCGCGCCCAGTGGCCGCGTCCGGGGCC
>NZ_JBDHZL010000062.1:0-15661 GCF_039811905.1 Nigerium sp.
CCGCCGACAGCGAGCACCAGGACGCCGCGGGCGCGCCCTTCCTCGTGGTGCTCCTGCGGACGCCGGCCGCGCCGGACGGGCCCGGCGTCCGGGGCGCGCGTCCCTGAGCGCACGGGGAAGAACCCGGTGTCCGCGGGCACGCGGGCCCGCTTGTCACTTTGTCGCTACGACGGCTACTAATCTGTCCTGCGTGCCGGCGGCATCAGCCGGTGAGGAAGGACGCCGTGAACGACAACGACGAGGCTCTCTTCGAGACCGACGAGGTGACCGCCGCCCCCGACGAGCTGGGCCCGACCGGACGGCCGTTCCCCGACCTCCCCGAGCCGACCCCGCCGCGCGACGGCCCGAAGAAGGCCGTCATCATCGCAATGTGCAACCAAAAGGGCGGCGTCGGCAAGACCACGACGACGATCAACCTGGGCGCCGCGCTCGCCGAGACCGGACGCCGCGTCCTGCTCGTCGACTTCGACCCGCAGGGCTCGCTGTCGGTCGGGCTGGGGGTGAACCCGCACACGCTCGACCTGTCGATCTACAACCTGCTGCTGTCGCGGGACACCGACGTCCACGACGTCATCCTGGAGAGCCCGGTCGAGAACATGGATCTCCTGCCGGCCAACATCGACCTGTCCGCCGCCGAGGTGCAGCTCGTCTCCGAGGTGGCCCGCGAGCACACGCTGCGCCGGGTGCTGAAGGACGTCCGGGGCGAGTACGACGACATCCTCATCGACTGCGCGCCCAGCCTGGGCCTGCTGACGGTGAACGCGCTGACGGCGTCCGATCAGGTGATCATGCCCCTGGAGTGCGAGTTCTTCGCGCTGCGCGGCATTGCCCTGCTCACCGACACCATCGGCAAGGTGACCGACCGGCTCAACCCCGACCTGGAGATCCTCGGCATCCTCGGCACGATGTACGACTCCCGCACGATCCACTCGCGCGAGGTGCTCGAGCGGGTCGTCGAGGCGTTCGGCGAGCAGGTCTTCCACACCGTCATCAAGCGGACGATCAAGTTCCCCGAGACCACCGTCGCCGGCGAGCCGATCACCACGTACGCCCCGAGTTCGCCGGGCGCGATCGCCTACCGCACCCTCGCGAAGGAGGTGTTGGCTCGGTGTCACGACGCGTAGTGCTGCCGGGGGCGTCCGAGCTGTTTCGTCCCACGGGCCAGACGCCCGAGGCGCCCGACGACCGCGAGCCTGATCGCGGTCCGGCCCACGACGGACGCCGCGGCCGCCCGGCCGCGGAAGACCCGGCTGGCGACACGGGCCCGCGGGGTTCCGGGGACTCCGAGCGCCCGACCGGTGCCGGACGCCGGCGGCCGCAGGCGTCCGGGCGGGTGCGGCACGAGGAGAAGATCACCGTCTACGTGAGCGCCGACGAGCTGCTCGCGCTCGAACAACTGCGGCTCACGCTGCGCGCCGAGCACGGCGTGGCGGCGGACCGCGGGCGCATCGTCCGCGCGGCGATCGCCGAGGCGCTCGCGGACGTCCACGATCACGGCGAGGACGCCGCCCTCGTCCGGCGCCTCGGCCAGCGCTGACCGTGGCCCGGGCCGACGCGCCGAGGACGCCGGGCGGGCCGGGCGCGGCGTCCGATCCGACGGCTGCGGCGTCCGACCCGATGCGGGAGGCGTCCGACGGGAAGCCCGCCCCGTTCACGGTGCGGCTGACCAACTTCGAGGGGCCGTTCGACCTGCTCCTGCAGCTCATCGGCCGCCACAAGATGGACGTCACCGAGGTCGCCCTGCACAAGGTCACCGACGAGTTCATCGCCTACATCCGGCGCGGGTCGTCGGGGGCCGGCGGCGAGCACTGGGACCTCGACCAGACCACCTCCTTCATCGTCGTCGCCGCGACGCTGCTCGACCTCAAGGCCGCGCGGCTGCTGCCGCAGGGCGAGGTCGAGGACCCAGAGGACCTCGCCGTCCTCGAGGCGCGCGACCTGCTGTTCGCCCGGCTGCTGCAATACCGGGCGTTCAAGGAGATGGCCGCGATCATCGTGGCCACCCTGGACGCCGAGTCGCGCCGGTTCGCGCGTCCGGGCGGCCTGGAGGAGCACTTCGCGAGCCTGCTGCCCGAGGTCGTGCTGAACGTCGATCCCGAGCGGTTCGCCTGGCTGGCCGCGAAGGCGATGGCCCCGCGGGAGAAGCCCGAGATCAGCCTCGCCCACCTGCACGCGTCGACGGTGAGCGTGCGGGAGCAGGCGTCCGTGGTGGTCCGGAAGCTGCGAGGCGCCGGCACGGCGACGTTCCGCGCGCTGGTGGCGGACGCCGAGGAGCGGCTCGTCGTCGTCGCACGGTTCCTGGCGCTGCTCGACCTCGCCCGCAAGCACGCCGTCGCGTTCGAGCAGTTGGAGGCGCTGGGCGAGCTGACCATCCGGTGGACCGGCGGCGACGCGGACGACGTCGCCGTCACCGACGAGTTCGACGCGCCGCCCACCCCCGAACCCGCGTCCGGCAACGAGGAGCGCCCATGACCGACGAAGCGACGCCCGCGCCCGAGCAGGCGCCGACCCCGACGGGCCCGGGCACTCCCGCGGAGGCGCCGCCGCCCACCCCCGAGGCGGTCGCCGGCCCCCTGGAGGCCCTGCTGCTCATGGCGACCGAGCCGATCTCGACGGCGGAGCTGGCCCAGGCGCTCGACGTGCCGAAGCCCGTCGTGTGGGACGCGCTCGACCAGCTCCGCACGTTCTACGACGAGACCGGGCGCGGGTTCGAGCTGCGCGAGGTGGGCACCGGGTGGCGGTACTACACGCGTCCGGAGCACCACGACGTGATCGCCGCCTGGGTGCTGGAGGGCCAGCAGGCGCGCCTGTCGCAGGCGGCCCTCGAGACGCTGGCCGTGGTCGCCTACCTGCAGCCGATCTCCCGGTCGCGCGTCGGCGCGATCCGCGGCGTGAACGTCGACGGCGTCATGCGGACGCTCGTCACCCGCGGCTTCGTCGAGGAGGGCGAGCGGGACGCCGAGACCGGCGCGATGCTCTTCCGGACGACGACCCACTTCCTCGAACGCATGGGTCTCAACGACCTGCACGACCTGCCGCCGCTCGCGCCGCACCTGCCGGAGGCGTCCCTGCTGGAGGCCGAACTGGCCGGCCTCGCCGCCCAGCCGGACGCCTCGGCCATACTGGACGCCGACCGCGAGGGCCACGCTCGCGGCGACCACACCGACGAGGAGGCGCAGGCGTGAGCCACGACGACGACGGAACCGAGGGCGTCCGGCTGCAAAAGGTGCTCGCGCAGGCGGGCATCGCGTCCCGGCGCAACGCGGAGATCATGATCGCCGAGGGCCGCGTCGAGGTGAACGGCGAGCCGGTCATCGAGCAGGGCCGCCGGGTCGACCCGGCGCGCGACACGATCCGCGTGGACGGCAAGCGCATCCCGCCGCCGCGCATCCACGTGTACCTGATGCTGAACAAGCCCAAGGGCGTCGTGTGCACCATGGACGACCCGGAGGGGCGCCGCACGGTCGCCGACCTGCTGACGACGCGCAAGGAGCGGCTCTTCCACGTCGGACGCCTCGACACCGACACCGAGGGCATGTTGCTGCTCACCAATGACGGCGACTTCGCCCAGCGGATGAGCCACCCGAAGTACGAGCTCACGAAGACGTACGTGGCCGAGATCGAGGGCGTCCTCGACCAGAAGACCGCCGCGCGCTTGCGCCGCGGCGTCACGTTGGAGGACGGCAAGATCAAGCCCGACCGCCTCAAGGTCGGCGCGATCGGCGGCAACCGGACGATGGTGACCGTCGTCCTGCATTCGGGCCGCAACCGCGTCGTCCGGCGCATGTTCGAGGCGGTCGGGCACCCGGTGCGGGCGCTCACGCGCATCCAGATCGGCCCGGTGCGCATGGGCCGGCTCAAGGTGGGGGAGTACCGCGACCTCACGCGCGACGAGCTGGGCGCGCTGCTGGACGCCGTGAAGCTGTAGCGGGCGGCGTCCGGGATGCGCGTCTACGGCCTGGAGACCGAGTACGGGCTCGTCGCCCGAGTCCGGGAGGGCGCGGCGATCAGGCGCCTGAGCGCCGACGACGCCGCCCAGCGGCTGTTCGCGCCGCTCGCGCGGGAGCATCGCTCGACGAACGTCTTCCTGCGCAACGGGGGCCGCGTCTACCTCGACGTCGGGTCGCACCCCGAGTACGCGACCCCCGAGTGCCGGACGCCCGCCGACCTGGTCGTCGCCGAGCGCGCCGGCGACGAGGTGATGGCCGGCCTCGTCGAGCGGGCGGTGGCCGCCGAGCGGGCCGAGGGCCGCGAGACGGCGTTCGTCCTGCTCAAAAACAACATCGACCCGTACGGCAACACGTACGGCAGCCACGAGAACTACCTCGTCGGCCGCGACGCCGACCCCGACGCCCTCGCGGCGTGGCTCGTCGGCTTCCTCGTCTCCCGGCAGTTGATCGCCGGCGCCGGGCGCTGGCGCCGGGGCGTCTTCACGCTGTCGCAGCGGTGCGACGCGCTGGCCGAGGTCGTCTCGAACCAGACCACGCGCTCGCGTCCGCTCATCAACACCCGCGACGAGCCGCACGCCGACCCGCGCGTCCACCGGCGCCTGCACGTGATCAGCGGCGACTCGAACTGCTCCGATCGGGCGAGCCTGCTGAAGGTGGCCGCCGCCGAGCTGGTGCTGCGGCTGGCCGAGTCGGGACGCCCCGCGCCGCCGGCGCCGGTCGACCCGCTGGCGGCCCTGCGGGCGTGGGGGCGCGATCCGGGGGCGGGCGTCCGGCTGGCCGACGGGACGCAGGCGTCCGCGTGGGAGGTGCAGGAGCGCTACTGCACCCTCGCCCGGGAGGTCGCCGAGCCCGCCGCGTGGCAGCCGTGGCGCGACACGCTCGACGCGCTCACCAGGGGGGACGCCCCGCCGGCGGCCGAATGGGCGGTGAAGAAGCGCCTCATCGAGGCGCATCGCGACCGGCACGGCCTCGCGGACGCCGACCCGCGCCTCGACGCCCTCGACCTGCGCTGGCACGAGCTGGGCACCCTGCCCGACGGGCGTCCCCGCGGTCTCGCCCGGCTGCTGGAGGCCCGCGGCGCGCTGCCGCGCGTCTCGCGTCCGGACGCCGTCGCCGCCGCGCTGCGCGAGCCGCCCTCGCCGACGCGCGCCCGGGTCCGCGGGCGCCTCGTCGCCGCCGCCCAGGACGCCGGCCGCGACGTCGCGGCCGACTGGGCGTCCTTCGTCGTGCACGATCTGCCGGACCACCCCGGCGGACGCCGCCCCGCCGACGTCGCCCTGCGGCTTGACGACCCGTTCGCGGCCGACTCCCCGGAGGCCGACGCCCTCGTCGCCCGGATGGCTGTCGAGCCCCGGCTGAGCGTCGTGGGAGGTTTCGTGCCGCCGCCGTTGCGGGGCGAGGACGGGGTTGCGCGTCCCTCGCGCGGGTGACGGGGCTCCCGACGACACCCCTGGTTGACAAGGGAGTTCGCGCCGATCTTCGCGCGGCGCGGGCCGTCGGACGCCCCTCGGGCGCCCGCGCACGGTCCCGCGGAGCCGCGTCGATGCGGCGTCTCGTCCGCTGGTCGTTCACACTAGTTCCCGGAAGTGAACGAGGGCCGGGAGGGTGCATGCGGTGGGCGACGGTTCAGGCCGGGTGGAGGGAGCCCGACCTGGGGGTCGCCCCCCGCAGGAAGGGCCCGTGGGGATGGGGACGCCGGAGCGTCGGCGCCCCCGTGCCCGGGCCGGACTGGGTACCATCGGGCGCGTGCTGAACCGGTCCCGCCTCAGTGTCCTTGCCCTCACCGCCGCCGTCGGGCTCGCCCTGGCGGGCTGCGGCGGCCCCGCCTCCACCGCCACTCCGGGCAACGAGTCCTCGCCCGACGTCTCGGCGGCCTCGCCCGGCGCGACGGCCGCGACGCCCACGCCGACGGCGTCCGCGACCCCGAGCGTGAAGCCGGTGAACAACCTCGACGCGATCACGGTCGCCGGGGCCGCCGGCAAGGCCCCGCAGGTGACGATCAAGACCCCGTATGCGGTCGACGAGACCCGCTCGAAGGTGCTCACCCCCGGCAACGGCCCGACGGTGCAGGAGGCCGGCTTCATCGACGTGAACTATGTCGGCGTGAACGGCCGCACCGGCAAGGTGTTCGACAGCTCGTTCAAGAACGGGCAGTCGGTCTCGTTCCCGCTCGACCAGGTCGTGCCGGGCTTCAAGAAGGGCCTCGCGGGCAAGAAGGTCGGCGACCGCGTCCTCATCGCGATGCCGGGCGCCGACGGCTACGACGCCTCGGGCGGCAACGCGCAGGCGGGCATCAACGTGGGCGACACGCTCGTGTTCGTCGTCGACATCGTGGGCACGCAGCTCACGGGGCCGTCCGGCACGCCGGTCGCCCCGAAGGCCGGGCTGCCGACCGTTGCCGACGAGGGCGGCAAGCCGGTGATCACCGTCCCGAAGGCCGCGGCCCCGACCGCGCTCGTCGCGCAGCCACTGGTCGACGGCAACCAGGCGCACAAGCTCGCGGCGGGCGACTCGATCGTCGTGCACTACCGCTCGGCGTCCTGGAAGACGGGCAAGCAGCTCGACGACAAGTACGACGCGCCGACGGTCGGCACCCTGAGCTCCACGATCCCGTGCTGGCAGAAGGGCCTCGTCGGCAAGGCCGTCGGTTCGCGCGTCCTGCTGGTGTGCCCGCCGGCCGACGGGTTCCCCGAGGGCAGCAACAACCCGCCGATCGAGAAGGGCGACACGGTCGTCTACGTGGTCGACCTGCTCTTCGCCTCCAAGCAGCAGTTGGCCTGAGCGGGCGCCGACCTCCGGACGCCGCGGCCGCCCGGCCGTGGCGTCCCGTCTCTTCCGGCGGCGCTGGAGCCGGGCGATCCCTCATCACGCCTGGCCCCAGGGGGTTTAGGCTCCCCTCATGAACCTAGAAAAGGTCGTGTTCGGGTTCTTCGTGCTGCTGTCGGCGACACTCAACTTCGGCTACGTCACGGGGGACATCTCCGACCCGATGCACCACAACGCGATCGAGCTGTACGCCGCGGTCGTGGTGAACATCATCGCGACGGTGCTCAAGCTCGGCGACCGGACGCAGATCGGCGCGATCCACCTCGCCACGAGCCTCGTCGCCGTCATCCAGCTCGCCGCCGCGACGGTGACGTGGGTGTGGGCCAGCGAGGCCACCCAGGGCGGGGTGACGCCGTACCTCATGAGCAGCGTCGTCTCGCTCGCGCTCGGGGCCGTGCTCGCGAACGTGGTGTCGGTCGTCCTGCTGGTGATCGAGACCGCGAACTTCCGCCGCCGCTGAGGGCCCCGCGATGAAGTCCGAGCGTCCCGGCTGGGCGCGCCCGCGTGCCAAGACGGCCCTGCGGCGCATCCGCGTCGACCCGCCGCAGGGGTCGGCGTCCGCCGATGCGATCTTCATCCTGATGCGCCGCATGCGCGGCCCGCTCGTCTTCGTGATCTGCGTGTTCGCGGTCGACGTGCTCGGCCTCGCCCTCATCCCCGGCGTGGACGCCGCCGGCCAGCCCTACCGGATGACGGCGTTCGACGCCTTCTACGTCATGAGCTACACGGCCACGACGATCGGCTTCGGGGAGTTGCCGCACTCGTTCACGACCGCCCAGCGCATGTGGCTGACGTTCGGGATCTACACGTCGGTGGTGGGCTGGGCGTACCTGGTCGGCGTGATGTTCAGCATCATGCAGGACCACTCGTTCCGTCACGCCGTGACGCTGCAGCGGTTCGCGCGCAAGGTTCGCTCGCTGCGGGAGCCGTTCCTCATCATCGCCGGCTACGGCCAGATGGGCCGCGGCGTCACCGAGGCGCTCGACGGCCTCGGGCGCCGGCTCGTCGTGATCGACGAAGACGGCGTCCGGTTGGACGCCTTGGCGGGCGGCCGGCTGCGGATCGACGTCCCCGGCATCCAGGGCGACGCGCGCGACCCCGACACCCTCGGTCTGGCCGGGCTCGGGCATCCGTACTGCGAGGGCGTCCTCGCGATGACGACGAACGACCACGTGAACCTGTCGATCGTCATGACCGTGCAGTTGCTGCGTCCGGAGGTGCCGGTCATCGCCCGCTCCAACGACCGCGCGACGGTCGGCGCGATGCGCGACTTCCGGGCCGACGGCGTCATCAACCCGTTCGACGACTACGGCAACCTGCTGCTGATCCGGCTGCAGCGGCCGGCCGTGTACCAGCTCGTCACCTGGCTGCTGTCGCCCTACGACTCGCCGCGACCGCCGCGGGTCGAGGGGCTGGCGGAGGGCCGCTGGGTGGTGCTCGGCGACGACCGGTTCGGCGACGAGATCGCCGACGACCTGCGCACCGCCGGGCTCGCGGTCGACGTCATCTCGCCCGCCGACGGTCGCCCCGAGATGGGGGACGCCGTCGGGTTCGTCGCCGGCACGTCCGACGACGCGCTGAACCTCTCGATGGCCGCCCATGCGCGCCTGTCGCACCCCGAGATCTTCCTGTCCGTCCGGCAGCGGTCCGACCGGACATCGCCGCTGCTGAAGGCGTTCAACGCCGAGTCGGTGTTCATCCCGGCCCAGCTCACCGTGCAGGAGGCGCTGGCCCGCGTCATCACCCCCGATTTCTGGGGCTTCATCCGGTGGGCGCGCACGCAGGACGACGCGTGGGCCGCCGAGTACCTCGACCACGTCGTCGACCGGTGCGGGGAGGGTTCTCCGGACAGTTGCCGGATCGTCCTCGACCGCGCCTCCGCGCCGGGCGCCCTGTGGTGGCTGCAGCGCCACGAGCTGACGCTCGGCGACCTGCTCCGCGACCCCGACGCCCGCGAGGACCGGCTCCCGCTGGTGTGCGTCGGCCTGCGCCGCGCCGGGCACTCACAGTTCGCCCCCGGCGACGACACCACGGTGCGCAAGGGCGACGAGTTGCTGCTCATCGGTCGCCTGTGGGCGCATCGCACCTTGTCCCAACTGCTGTACGACGAGGCCCAGATCGAGTACGTCGCGACCGGCAACCGCGTCCCGTCGTCGTGGGTCTGGCGCAAGCTGAGCCGGCGCGTGCCGGGCGTCTGAGCGGGGCGCGGGTCAGGACGCCGGGGGCGTCCACCCCCACGGGGAGCGGGGGACGGCGTCCGGGTCGAACCGGGCGAGCAGCGTGTGCGCGGTGACGCGCTCGCCGGGCGCGCACAGGCCGAGCGACGCCCCGATCAGCGCGAGGACGCCCCCGGCCGTCAGCCCGGACGCCGTGAGGTCCGCGAGCGTCACCGCGCCGTCGCGCTTGGCGAGCCGGCGTCCGTCGGGGCCGAGCACGAGCGGCACGTGCGCGTACACGGGGGCCCGGCCCCCGAGCCGGCGCGTCAGCCAGGCCTGGCGCGGGGCGCTGGAGAGCAGGTCGTCCCCCCGGACGACCTGGTCGACGCCCTGGGCCACGTCGTCGACGACCACGGCCAGGTTGTAGGCGAACGCGCCGTCGTTGCGCCGGACGACGAAGTCGTCGACGACCCCCGACACCTCCCCGGCCCAGACGTCGCGCACGGTCTCGGTGACGTCGCCCGCCCGCACCCGCAGCGCGGGGGGACGCCGCGCCCGCCGCTCGGCCCGCTGGGCCTCGGTCAGGTCGCGACACGTGCCGGGGTAGGGGCGATACCCGTCGCCGTGCGGCGCGCTGGACGCCTCGCGGATCTCGGCGCGCGTGCAGAAGCACTCGTAGGTGGGGAGGTGAGCGAGGGCGTCCTCGTACAGTCCGAGCCGCTCGGACTGCCGCACGACCAGCCCGTCGGCCTCCACGCCGATCGCGGCGAGGTCGGCGAGCTGCCGCGCGACGACGCCCTCGGCGGCGGCGACGCGGGCGGCGTCCAGGTCTTCGATCCGGACCAGATGCGTGCGGCCCGTCGCGCGGGCCATCAGCCACGAGAGCAGCCCGGTGCGCAGGTTGCCGAGGTGCAGATCGGACGTCGGGCTGGGGGCGAAGCGCCCTGCCCCGGCGGGTGTGAGGGAACTCACCGACAACTGATTCGCCAAGTGTCCTCCTCGGGGCCAAAATTCATTCTATGCGTCGTACCGTTTCCTCCTCCCTCACCTCTCCCGTGGGCGACACCGCCAGCATCGTGCTGAGCGTCGCTGTCGCCGCGAACACGCCCTGCTCCGAGCAGTTGGACATCACGCTCGACGGGGCCCCGCTCCAGTACTCCGAGCTGACCTCCGACGGGCTCACCCGCCTCCACGTGCTCCACGGCGTCCAGCCGGGCATGCTCGAGGTCAACTACAGCGCCACGATCGAGGGCCTCGGCGACCCGGCGCCGGTCACCGACCTCGACCGCATCGTCTACACGCGCCCGTCGCGCTACTGCGACTCCGACACGATGATGCCGGTCGCCCGCGCGACCTTCGGCACCAAGACCGGCAAGGATCTGCTGGACGCGGTGAGCTCCTGGGTCGGCCAGCAGCTCACCTACGTCTCGGGGTCGAGCCGCCCGACCGACGGAGCCGTCCAGACGTACCTGGCCCGCACCGGCGTCTGCCGCGACTACGCGCACCTGTGCATCGCCCTGCTCCGCGCGTTGAACGTGCCCGCGCGGCTCGTGTCGGTGTACGCGCCCGGCCTGAGCCCGATGGACTTCCACGCCGTCGCCGAGGCCGTCGTCGACGACCAGTGGTGCGTCGTGGACGCCACGGCGATGGCACCGCGGACGTCCCTGGTGCGCATCGCGACCGGCCGCGACGCGGCCGACACGTCGTTCATGACGACGCTCTCGGGCATCGCCAACCTCGGCCAGATGACGGTCACCGCCGTCGCCGAGGACGGGCTGCCCGACGACGACGTCACCCTGCTCACGTCCCTGCGCTGAGGGGCCTCCCCCTGCGGACGCCGTCCGCGGGGCGTCCCCGCATCGCGCCGGCGCCGCGCGTTCCCGCGAGAACGCGCGGCGTCCTCGCGTTCCGCCACGGCGCGGTCGCCGGGGCGACGGCTGTCGCGTTGTTAGGCTCGGTGCGGCACCGAGGCGGAGGCGAGGGATGTCGGCACGCAAGTCCGAGCGGATCATGAACCTGACGATCTGCCTGCTCATGGCGCGCAGGTTCGTCGAGCGCGCGCAGATCAGGCAGGCCGTCGAGGGGTACGCCGGGCTCTCCGACGCGGCGTTCGAGCGCACGTTCGAGCGCGACAAAGACGAGCTGCGCTCGCTCGGCGTCCCCGTCGAGACGGGCAGCAACTCGCCGCTGTTCCCCGACGAGATCGGCTACCGCATCCGCCGCACCGACTTCGAACTGCCGCCGCTGGAGTTCGACGCCGCCGAGACGGCTGCGCTCGGCCTGGCCTCCACGGTCTGGGATTCGGCGCGGCTCGCCGACAGTACGGTGCGCGCGGTCGCGAAGCTCCGCGCCGCCGGCCTCGAGCCGGACGCCGCCCGCGCGGCCGGCCTCGCCCCGCACGTCGGGGCGCAGGAGCCCGCGTTCGAGCCGCTGTGGCAGGCCGTGCTGAGCCGGACGCGGGTCCGGTTCGGCTACCGCGGCGTCCGGCGGACCGTGCAGCCGTGGATGCTCACCTACCGCACCGGCGCCTGGTACCTGCTCGCGCTCGACGAGACCCGCGGCGAGGAGCGCCGCTTCAAGCTCTCCCGCATCGAGGACGCCCCGGCGCCCGTCGGGCGTCCGGGGGCCTACGACATCCCCGACGTCGACCTGGACGCCCTGCTCGCTTCGCTCGAGCCGTCCGCGTTCGACACGGAGGCGCTCGTCGCCGTGCGCGACGGGGCGGCTCCCGAGCTGCGGCGGCGGTCGACGCCGGCGGGGGAGACGCCCGAGCAGGACGCCGTGCCGCCCGGCTTCACGGCCTACCGCGTCCCCTACGCGGCCGCGGGTGACGTGGCGGGCGACCTGGCGAGCTACGGCCCCGACGTGCTCGTGCTGGGGCCGCCCGACGTCCGGGACGCCGTCGTCGCCCACCTGCGCGCCGCGGCGGAGGCGTGGTCATGAACTCCTCCGACCAGGTCGCGCGGCTGCTCGCGCTCGTGCCGTACCTGCAGGCCCACCCGGACGCCGACGTCCGGACGACGGCGTCCGTGTTCGGCGTTTCCCCTCGTCAGCTCATCGCCGACCTCAACGTGCTCTGGTACTGCGGGCTGCCGGGCGGCATGCCCGGCGACCTGATCGAGGTCGACATGGACGCCGTCGAGTCCGAGGGGCGCATCCGCCTCACGAACGCCGACTACCTCGCCCGCCCGCTGCGGTTCACGCTCGACGAGGCGATGAGCCTCGCCGTCGCGCTGCGCTCGCTGCAGGAGCTGGGCGACTCGGCGCTGGCGGCCGCGGTGGCGTCCGCGCTGGCGAAGCTGGAGGCCGTCGTCGGCGAGGCGGGCGGGCGCGTGGGCGTCCGGCTGGCGAGCGGCGCCGGGGGTGTGAGGGAGCGGTTGGCGGCCGCGCTGGAGCGCCGCGTCGCCGTCCGGCTGACCTACGACGGGCCGTCGCGCGGGGCGACGTCCACGCCGCTGGTCGACCCGGCGCGCATCAGCGTCGCCGACGGCTTCGCCTACCTGGACGCCTACAGCCACGAGCGCGACGCCTGGCGGACCTACCGCCTCGACCGCATCGTCGCGGTCGACCTCACCGATCATCCCGTGGCCGATCATGGGACGCCGCCGGCCATGGGCGGCGGTTGGCTCGATCACCGTCCGGACGCCGCGGAGGTCACGCTCGACCTCGCGCCGCAGGGGCGGTGGATCACCGAGTACTACCCGACCCGCGAGGTGACGCCCCTGGCGGGCGGCGGGGCGCGCGTCCGGCTGCTGGTCGCCGACCCGGCCTGGTTCCGGCGGCTGTTGCTGCGGCTGGGCCCGGCCGTACGCGGCGTGGAGCCGTCCGAGGCGGCCGGCTCGGCGGGGGACGCCGCCCGCGAGGCGCTGCGCCGCTACGCCTGACGGGCGCGGGAGCTCGGGCAGTCTCAGCGCTCGCTCAGCGAGGCCGCGGTCGACTCTGGTGCGCGACCCGTAGACTGGGCCGCGTTGCCACGACAAGGAGTAGAAATGCCGCAGTTCATGCAGGGCTGGGAATGGGTCATCCTGCTGGTGGTCGGGATCCTCGTCTTCGGTGGCTCGCGGCTCGCGGGCGTCGGCAAGAACGCCGGCCGCGCGATCCGCGAGTTCAAGGAGGAGACCCGGGCGATCAAGGCCGACGAGGAGCGGGCGAAGGCCTCGGGCCAGCAGGAGTCCGAGGAGAGTGGCGCGACGGCGTCCGACCGCGTGGTCGATGCCGAGATCATCGAGAACCGCACCGACCCGAAGCCCGACAACCCGGCCTGACCGCATGGCCCGCCGTCTCAGCTTCGGCTGGCTCAAACCGCCGAAGGTGCCGGCCGACGGCGTCATGTCGCTGGCCGACCACCTGCGCGAGTTGCGCTACCGCCTCATCCTCTCGGCGATCGTGATCGTCGTCGGGATGGTCGCGTGCGCGTTCTACTACCAGATCCTCGTGCAGCTGCTGATGCAGCCGTGGATGACGTCGGTCGAGCTGCTCAAGGGCGTCAAGCCCGACCTGGACGTGACGACCGTGCTGTCCGGAGTGACGTCCCCGCTGACCCTCGCGCTGAAGATCTGCCTCGTGGGCGGGCTCGTCGCGACGTGCCCCGTCTGGCTGTACCAGGTGTGGGCCTACATCGCGCCCGCGCTGCTGGCGAACGAGAAGCGCTACGCGCTCACGTTTCTGGCCGCAGCCATCCCGCTGTTCCTGTTCGGGGTGGTCGTCGGGTACGTCGTGCTGCCCCAAGGCATCACCGTGATGATGACGTTCACGCCCGACGTCACCGGGCTGACGAACCTGCTCGAGATCGGCGACTTCCTCAACCTGATGCTCGTGCTGATGCTGGTGTTCGGCATCGGCTTCGTCATGCCCGTGGTGGTCATCGCGCTGAACCTCATGGGCGTCGTGTCGGGGGCCGCGCTGAAGAAGGCCCGCTCGTTCGTCATCTTCGGCTGCTTCGTCTTCGCCGCCGCGGCCACGCCGGGCGGCGACCCGTTCTCGATGCTGGCGCTGGCCATCCCGATGACCGTGCTGTTCCTCGTCGCCGAGCAGATCTGCCACGGCAACGACCGGCGTCGCCGCAAGAAGCTGGCGGCGCAGGGCCTGCTCGTCGAGCAGGACTGAGGGGCGCGCGTGGACGACGGGCCGGGGGGCGTCCCCGGGCGGCTGCGCCGACTGACGCTGCTCGTGAACCCCAGTTCGGGCCGCGGCCGGGCGGGCCGGCTGCTGGCCGGCGTCCGGGATCGTCTGGCGCTGGCGCTGCCGCATACGCTCGTGGACGTCGTCCGGACCGTCGACTACTCGCACGCACAGCGTGTCGCGGCGTCCGTCGTGGGTTCGGCCCGGCGCGGGGACGCCCTCGCCGTCATGGGCGGCGACGGCATGGCCGCGATCGGGCACAACGCATGCGGGGGAACGTGGGTGCCGCTCGGGGTGATCCCGGCGGGCACCGGCAACGACTTCTGCCGCGGCGTCGGGCTGCCGACGAAGGTCGGCCCGGCCGTCGAGGCGATCGCGGGGGGCCTCACGGAGCGCATCGACCTCATGCGGGTGAGCGGCGACATTCTCGACGGGGAGCCGTCACGGCTGGTGGGTTCGGTGCTGTCGACGGGGTTCGACGAGCGCGTGAACTGGCGCACGAACCGGCTGCCGGTCGACCTCGGGGCTCCGTCGTACGCCTACAGCGTGTTCACCGAACTGCGGTCGTTCCATCCGCTGCGGTACCGGATCGAGATCGACGGGACCGCCCGGGAGCTCGACGCGATGCTCGTGGCCGTGGCGAACGCGGGGATCTTCGGCGGCGGCGTCCGGATCTGCCCCGACGCTGACGTCCACGACGGACGCCTCGATGTCACGATCGTCCACCCCGTGCCCCGGGGAGTGCTGTTCCGGCTGTTCCCGCGGCTGTTCACCGGCAGCTTCGTGACGCACCCCGCCGTCGAGACCCTGCGGGCGTCGTCGGTGCTCGTCGACGGCGACGGCCTGTACGCGATGGCCGACGGCGAGAACCTCGGACGCCCCCCGCTCGCCTGTCACGCCGAGCCCGGCGCCGTGACGATCTTCGTGCCGCGCGGGCGCGCGGCGCCGGCGTCCGCCCATGTCGGAGCCGGGTAGCCCCGACTCCCCCGGCGCCCCTGCGCCGCGGCGCTCGCGCCGCCTTCGTGGCGAACGCGGCGATCGCGTGGCTGGGCGTGGCCGGCGTCCTGACGCTGGAACTGCTCGACGGCTACGGAAGCCTGGGGTTCGACCCCGAGCCCGGCCTGTACGGCGTCCGTCCGCCCGGCTGGCCTGGAGCGCTCGGCCGCCTGGAGGACGCCGTCAGCTACTTCACGCTCTGGTCGAACGTGATGTGCGCGGTCGCGATGACGCTGGTGGCGCGGCATCCGCTGACGGACGCGTTCTGGACGTGGGCCCTGCGGCTGTCGGCGCTGCTCATGATCACCATCACCGCGATCGTGTAGGCCGTCGTGCTCGCGCCGACGATCACCCTGCGGGGCTGGTCGCTGGTGACGAACCCGTGGCAGCACATCGTCGTGCCGGTGGTCACGGTGTTGGTGTGGCTGATCTGGGGTCCGCGGGGCCGGCTCGCCTGGCGTCACGTGCCCGGGGCGCTGGTGGTGCCGCTGGTATGGGTGGCGTTCATGCTGGTCAGGGGTGCCATCGACGGGACCTACCCGTACGGCTTCACCAACGTCGCGGCCCACGGGTACCCGACCGTGCTCGCCATCATCGGGGGCGTCCTGGCGT
>NZ_JBDHZL010000063.1:0-15198 GCF_039811905.1 Nigerium sp.
CCCAAGCCGTCCGACGATTGCGACGAGCCCACGACGCCCGACCCGTGCGATGAGTGTGAGGAGCCGACGCCGGAGCCCACGAACCCGACCATGCCGGAGCCCACGAACCCGACCACGCCGGAGCCGACCAACCCGACGACGCCGAAGCCGACCAACCCGACCACGCCGCAGCCGACCGCTCCCACCACCCCCGAGCCGACCAAGGTCGTCCGGGTCGTGAAGACCGAGGCCCCGAAGCCCGTTGTCAAGGCGGTCTACACCGCCACCGAGCACGGCACCACGGTGGCCGTCGCCGAGCGCGGCGTGTCCGCGCACACCGGTGAAGAGGACGGCATCGCGCCGAACACCCTCCTCGGGATGATCGCCGTCGTCAGCGCCGCGGGCGTCCTCACGCTGGGTCGCCGCCACCGGTGAGGTGGGGGCGGCGCCTGGTCGCCGCCCTCCTCCTACTCCTCGGTGTGGCCCTGCTGTTCGGGCGTCAGGCGATCGGGGCGGGCCCGAAGGTCCCGACCACGATCCGCACCGAGGCGGCCGCGCACGCGACCGCGGGCGCGGGCTCATCCCGGACGGTCACCTCGTCCGGGACGCCCGCCCCGCGGCCGCCCGCGGCCTCGGCTGAGGGCCACGCGACGCAGGCATCGGGCCGCCCGGTCTCGATCCAGCTGCCGGCGATCGGATTCTCGTCCGCGACGCCGGCGATGTCCGTCGATCCGGAGGGCGTCATCAATCCGCCCGATTTCTTCCGGACATTTTGGATCTCCGACCGCGGCGCTGCGCCCAATGCGCACGCCCAAGACACGACGTATTTCGCGTGTCACAGTAATTCCAAGAAATCGATCGAGGATGTTCCGTGCAATCGCCTCTCCGGAAATGTCCGGCCCGGCGACACGATCACCGTCAATCTCGAAAAAGGGTCACTCGCCTATAAGGTGACCGACGCCCGCCAAGTCCGGCGCGCCGAATTCGCCTCCCAGGACGACATCTGGGGCGTCCATCCCGGACGCCTCGTGTGGGTGACCTGCTACATCCAAGAGGGGCTCCGCACCGACTTCAACTACGTCGTCATCGCCGAGTTGGAGCCCTGACAAAGACGCCCCCCAGGGCACGGAAACGCTGGGCCTTGGCCCGGCGCGACCGTCCCTGGGGGTGATTCCTTCACCAGCAGATTCCCGGACGCCTCAGCGATCGAAACCGGACAGCGCCGTGTAGTGCCGCGTGCGCGCGGCGTCCTGCGGGACGTCGTGCCCGTCCAGCGTCACGATCGGGCACACCCCGCGCACGGACGACATCAGCCAGGCGCCGTCGGCGTCCAGAATCTCCGCGGGGCGGATGAGCCGATGCACCACCCGGACACCCTCGGCCTCGAGCTGTTCGGTCACCACGTCGGCGGTGATGGACCGGAGGATGCCGGTGCCCTCCAGCGGCGTCAGGACGACCTCGTCACCCGTCGCGACGACCAGCGCCGAGGTGGGGCCCTCGAGGCAGAAGCCGTCCGCGCTGACGAACAGGCAGTCGTCGGCACCCCGGCGGTGGGCCTCGCGCGTCCCGGCCACGTTGATCGCGTACGACAGCGACTTCACCCCGCCCAGAAGCCACGGCGACTCGGCGAAGGCGTCCGACGTGTAGCCGCGATTGAGCGTGACGACGTTCAGCGGGACGAGCGAGCCGCTGAACGGGGTGATCGTCAAGAGCTGCGTCGGCTCGGACTGCGGGTGCTCGGTGCCCCGCGTCGAGATCGTCTTGACGGTGGCTGCGCCCGGAACGTCCCACGCATCGACGGCCTCGTCGATGAGTGCCCGCCAGGCCTCGAAACCGAGCCGGCCGAGCTCGAGCAGCTCCCACGAGCGTGCGAAGCGCCGCAGGTGCCGCTCGATGTTGTCGACGCGCTTGCCGGCGCCGTCGACGACGAGGCGCGTCGCATCGAAGCAGCCGTCACCCCGGGTCAGGCCCAGGTTGTCGGCGGTCAGGAGGGCGGTGTCTTGGTCGACGATGCCGCGGCCCATCACCGCGACCAGTTGTGGGTTCGGGGTGCTCATGGCGGCAGCCTATCGCCGGCCTCGGGGCGCCCGTAGAGTGGAGCGCATGATCGCGCCCGTGGTTTCCTTCGACTGGCTGGCCGCCCACCCCGACGCGGTGGTGGCCGACGTCCGCTTCTATCTCGACGGGCGGTCGGCCCGCGAGGCGTACGCCGCGGGGCACCTGCCGGGTGCGCGTTTCGTGGACATGGAGGCCGACCTCGCCGGCCCCGTCACCGACCTGACGGGCCGCCATCCGCTGCCGACGCCAAGCGCGTTCGCGCAGGCGATGAGCACGCTCGGCGTCAGCGACGACTCGGTCGTCGTCGCCTACGACGACGCCGGGGGAGCGATGGCGGGCCGTCTGGTGTGGATGCTCCGCATGCTGAAGGTGGACGCCGCCCTCCTCGACGGCGGCCTGCGCGCGTTCCCGGGCGAGCTGGAGACCGGCTCCGCCGAGGGGGTGGCGCCCGGCGACTTCACCGCCCGCCCGTGGTTGCCCGCCGACCTCGCGACCATCGACGACGCCGCGCATCAGTTGGTCGTGCTGGATGCCCGGGCCCGCGACCGGTATGCGGGGGAGTCGGAGCCGATGGACGCCCGGGCCGGCCACATCCCCGGCGCGCTGAGCGCGCCCTTCGCGGGCAACCTCGGTCCCGACGGACGGTTCCTGCCGCCCGAGCAGCTCGCCGAACGCTTCCGGGCTTTGGGCGTGACGAACGCCGCGGGGGTCGTCTCGTATTGCGGGTCGGGCATCACCGCCTGCCACAACCTCATCGCCCTGGAGTACGCCGGGCTCGGCCGCGGGCGGCTGTACCCCGGGTCGTGGTCGCAGTACGCGAACACCGAGCGTCCGGCGGCGACGGGGGCGGAGGCCGGCCAGCGGCCGGGCCTCAACGTGCGCGGCGAGCCGTGATCGCGTCGCGTGTTGCGGGGCGTCGCGTCCAGCGCGACGAAAGTACTAGCCCGCCGGGCCGCGCCGGCGGCGTCCCGGAGCAGGTTCTGTACGAATAATTGCGATCGACCGTTAAATACCAAGCCGGGGCAAGATCCCCCGATTCTTGCCCCGGCTAGTGGTGTTGCCACTTGGTCCGAGTGGTCAACTCGCCGCTTCGGGTTCGATTCCCCCCGCCCTCAGCGACAAGTCAATACTACGGGACGCCCCTCGCGATGTCGCCTTGACAGCCGTCCCTATTTGTGGGGACGGTCCGTCGCTGGCACGTTCGTACTAGTTCTTTGGGACTCCTGTCGCGTTCGACGGTCGGGTGCGGTGAGCGCTTCCGGAGGCCGGCGGGGGCGTCCTGGGGGTCCTGACAAAGACGAGTCCGCACGAGCGGCGTTCGCTGCTCGTGCGGACTCGGTGCGGCCAACCGGGGGTGCAACCCCCTCTTGGCGAGGGCTATCGATCAGAGGTCGTAGTACATCTCGAACTCGTGCGGGTGCGGACGCACGCGCAGGGCGTTGATGTCTTCGCGCTTCATGTCGACCCAGTTCTCGATGAGGTCCTCGGTGAAGACGTCCCCGGCGAGGAGGTAGTCGTGATCGTCCTCGAGGGCGTCCAGGGCGGCGTCCAGCGACGCGGGGACGGTCGGGATCTCCTCGTGCTCGTCCGGAGGCAGCTCGTAGAGGTCCTTGTCGATCGGGGCCGGCGGCTCGATCTTGTTCTGGATGCCGTCGAGGCCGGCGA
Source organism: Nigerium sp. (assembly GCF_039811905.1). Lineage (NCBI taxonomy): Bacteria > Bacillati > Actinomycetota > Actinomycetes > Propionibacteriales > Propionibacteriaceae > Nigerium > Nigerium sp. Next base: position 3,703 of record NZ_JBDHZL010000063.1, read on the forward strand.
GCAGCATCGCGGAGAACGCGAGGTACGGGTTCGCCGACGGATCGGGGCAGCGGAACTCCATGCGCTTGGTCTTCGGGTTCGCGCCCGTGATCGGGATGCGGATGCAGGCCGAGCGGTTACGGGAGCTGTAGACCAGGTTGACCGGCGCCTCGAAGCCCGGCACCAGGCGGTGGTAGCTGTTGGTGGTCGGGTTGGTGAACGCCAGCAGCGACGGGGCGTGGTGCAGCAGACCGCCGATGTAGTAGCGCGCCATGTCGGACAGGCCCGCGTAGCCGGCCTCGTCGGCGAAGAGCGGCTCGCCGTTCTTCCAGATCGACTGGTGCACGTGCATGCCCGAGCCGTTGTCGCCGAAGATCGGCTTCGGCATGAAGGTGGCGGTCTTGCCGGCCGCCCACGCCGTGTTCTTGATGATGTACTTGTACTTCATCAGGTTGTCGGCGGACTTCAGCAGGGAGTCGAAGCGCACCGCGATCTCGCTCTGGCCGGCGGTGCCGACCTCGTGGTGGGCGCGCTCGATGGACAGCCCGGCGTCGGTCAGGTGCTTGACCATCGCGTCGCGGAGGTCGGTGAAGTGGTCGACCGGCGGCACGGGGAAGTACCCGCCCTTGTACTTGACCTTGTAGCCACGGTTCGCGCGGCCGTCGAGGTCGTGGTCGGCGCCGCTGTTCCACGCGCCGGCCTCGGAGTCGACGTAGTAGTAGCCGGCGTTGTGCTTGGTCTCGAAGCGGGCCGAGTCGAAGACGTAGAACTCGGCCTCGGGGCCCATGAACGCCGTGTCGCCGATGCCGGTGGACGCCAGGTAGGCCTCGGCCTTGCGCGCGATGTTGCGCGGGTCGCGGCTGTACGGCTCACGCGTCAGCGGGTCGTGCACGAACCAGTTGAGGACGAGGGTCTTGGACTCCCGGAACGGATCGACAAAAGCCGTGGTGACGTCCGGAAGCAGCGTCATGTCGGACTCGTGGATCTTCTGGAAGCCGCGAATCGAAGAGCCGTCGAAAGAAAGGCCTTCTTCAAGCACGTCCGCGTCGATGAAATCGGCGGGCGCCGTGAAGTGCTGCATCACACCCGGAAGGTCGCAGAACCGGACATCGACAGTCTCGATGCCCTCTTCCTTCACGTAGGCCAACAGCTCGTCGGCGGTCTGGAACATCTTTCCTCCACAAGAGAATTGGGATCGAACGTGGAAACGCTAACGGGTCCAGGTCACCGACCAGTTGCGGCTATGTTTCAGCGGTGTTACACGACGGCCCGGCTACTGGCGCCCGCTGCGGACGCCGGCCGCCGGCGGCGTCCGGGTCGCCGCGTGGGTGGGTGGTGCGACCGCCCTCCTGGGGCTGGGGCCTTTCGCCGGACCGCAGTCGCAGGGACGCCGGCCGTGTGACGTCCCCACGCCAGGGCGTGTGACGTTCTCCACATCAGAGTGTGGAGAACGTCAGGTAGAAACGCCCACCGGTAGGGTTCGGGCGTGACCACACCGCAGGACGCCGTCCCTGGCAGCGCGCTGGGCCTTCCGGAGCGGGGGGCCGGGTCCCTGGCGTCGTGGGGGAGCCGGATCGCCGCGCTGGTCATCGACTGGTGTGCCGCGATGGCGGTGGCGATGCTGCTGTTCGGCCCGGGCGTCCTGGGCGAGGGGGGCTGGCGGCGGTGGGCGATCCTGGGGGTGTTCTTCGTGGAGAAGGCCCTGCTGACGGCCCTCACCGGCGGCAGCTTCGGGCAGCTGCTGCGGGGCATCGGGGTGATCCGGGTCGACGGCGGACGCCTCGGCTGGTGGCGCCCGATCGTGCGGACGGCGCTCATCTGCCTGGCCCTCCCAGCCCTGCTCATCGGGGCGGACCGCCGCAGCATCACGGATCTGGGGCTCGGGACCGCGGTTGTTAACAGAAGGCCTGCTGTTAATTAACAGCTTGTTACCGAAATTGTCCGGTCGCTGGCGGGTCCCCCGGATTGATGCATCATAGGTCACACACAGCAGGCGGACGCCGATTGTGCCGACCACAAGGGGTGGCGCTCTTCGGTGATTGCCGGCGATTCGACCGATGCGGCCATCGACGACGATGCGGGCGTCACCGGGGGTTCGAGTGACCACGTCCCCACCCAGGCGTCCGGTTTTCGTGGGCGCTCGACTACATGGAGGAACATTGAAGAACCGAAAGCTCCTGACGGCGGCGGCCGCCGCGGCGGCCGGCGCACTGGCCCTGTCCGCCTGCGCCGGTCCCGGCCCGGTGAACTCGAGCGCGATCAACGAGCAGAAGGTCGCCACGGTGTCGTGGAACCAGCCGTTCTACTCGTACAACGGTGAGTCGTCGTCCGGCAACAACGTGACGAACAACAACGTCATCTACATGACCAACGAGCAGGCCGGTTACTACAACAACGAGCTCAAGCTCACTCCGAACCCGAAGTTCGCCACCTACGAGAAGGTGTCCGACAACCCGCTGAAGGTGAAGATCACCCTCGCCGACACCGCGACGTGGTCCGACGGCGTGCCGGTCACGGCGTCCGACGTCGTGCTGAGCTGGGCCGCCCACTCGACCAACTTCAACAACCACCAGGTGCAGACCGACGACGACGGCAACGTCAAGTCGCAGAACACCGGCTCGCAGGTGTACTTCAACTCCGCCGACACGGGCTTCGCGCTGATCAAGGACTTCCCCGAGATCGGCGACAACAACAAGTCGGTCACGTTCACCTACTCCAAGCCGTACGTCGACTGGGAGGTCAACGCCGCCCGCGTCACCGTCGGCCTCCCCGCGCACATCGTGGCGAAGAAGGCGCTCGGCACGGCCGACCCGACCGCCGCGAGCCAGGCCCTGATGGACGCGTTCCAGAAGAAGGACAACGCGGCGCTGTCGAAGATCTCCAACACGTGGAACACGGCCTTCGACATGGTCAACATGCCCGCCGACAAAGACCTGGTGGTCAGCAACGGCCCGTACACGATCTCCGACCTTAAGGAGAACCAGTTCATCACCCTCAAGAAGAACCCGAACTACAAGGGTGACCACGTGCCGTCGATCGACACGGTGACGATCCGCTTCGTCACTGAAGCGCAGGCCAACGTGACCGCCCTGCAGAACGGCGAGGTGCTCGTCGCTCAGCCGCAGTCCACCTCGGACATCCTGAAGCAGCTCCAGGGCCTGTCGAACGTCAACGTCGCCACGAGCCAGGGCGCCACCTACGAGCACGTCGACGTGGTCTTCAACAACGGGGGCCCGTTCGACCCGGCGTCCTACGGGGGCGACGCGGCCAAGGCGCTCAAGGTGCGGCAGGCGTTCCTGACGTCGGTCCCGCGCCAGAGCATCGTCGACAACATCGTCAAGCCGCTCAACCCCGACGCCACGATCCGCAACTCGCTCGCGGTCGTCCCCGGCTCGCCGAACTACAACGACGCGGTCGCCAGCAACGGCATGGAGTCCACCTACGGTGGTGGAGACACGGCCAAGGCCAAGAAGCTGCTGCAGGAGGCGGGCGTCACGAACCCGACCGTCCGGTTCCTGTACGACAACACCAACACGCGCCGTCAGCAGGAGTTCACCTACATCCGCGACGCGGCGAAGGCGGCCGGCTTCACGGTCGTCGACAAGGGCAGCAAGGACTGGTCGACGATGCTGCCGAACAACAAGCAGTACGACGCCTCGCTCTTCGGCTGGCAGTCCACCAGCACGGGCGTCGCCGAGTCGGACGCGACCTTCCGCACCAAGGGCCAGAACAACTACGGCGGCTACTCCAGCGCCAAGGTCGACGGCCTGCTGAACGAGCTTCAGGTCGCCACCGACCCGGCCAAGCAGAAGACCATCCTGCAGGATGTGGAGAAGCAGCTCGTGGCGGACGCCTTCAGCCTGCCGATCTTCCAGTTCCCCGAGATCACGGCGTCGAGCAACAAGCTGGAGAACGTCAGCTCGATCGCGCTGTCACCGACCTACTTCTGGAACTTCTGGGAGTGGAAGCTCAAGTGATCCGCCGCTAGCGCATATCACGGCGAAGACAACGACGTTGGTCATCCCGGAACGCCCTTGACCAGGGCCTCGTGGGGGGCAGAATGCCTCCCACGAGTCCGGGGTGGCCAACGTTTTTCGCTGAACCGCCCTCGATCCCATCGCTCAAAGGCATCTCATGATCAGATTCCTGGCCCGCCGCTTCGGACTGGCGCTGGGCACGCTCCTGGCTCTGTCCTTCCTCATGTACGGCGTCCTGAACATCGCCATGGACCCGCTGGACGATCTGCGCTCCAGCCCCTCGCTGAACCGCGAGGCGCTCATGGAGGCGCGCATCCGCCAACTCGGCCTCGACCGGCCCTGGTGGGAGCGCTGGTGGCAGTGGCTCCTCGACGTCTTCCGCGGCGATTTCGGCGAGGCCTGGCGCAGCGGCCAGCACGTCAACGACATGCTGGTCGGGGCGATCCAGACCTCGGTGCAGCTCGTCTTCTCGGCCACCCTGATCGCGGTGCTCGTGGGTGTCACGGTCGGCCTGGTTTCGGCGCTGCGGCAGTACACCGCGTTCGACTACACGATCACGTTCGTCGCGTTCGTCATGTACGCGTTGCCGGTCTTCTGGTTCGCGGTGCTGCTCAAGCAGTTCGGCGCGATCGGGGTGAACGACTACCTGAACAACCCGGTCGTGAACTGGCCGGCGCTGCTCATCGTGTCGGTCATCTCCGGGCTGTTCTGGGCCGGCGCGCTGGGCGGGAACACGCGGCGCAAGCTCATCGTGTTCGGGGTGGCGTTCGCGGTGACGATCGGCATCCTCGCCTACGCCCTGCTCTCGGGCTGGGTGGAGAACCCGCGGCTCGGCTTCGTCGGCGTCGCGGTGCTGGGCATCGCGGCCGCGGTCGGCATGACCGCGGTGTTCGCCGGGATGCAGAACAAGCGGGCCCTCTACTCGGCGCTGGCGACCGCCGTGGTCGGCGTCGTGCTCTACATGCCGATGCAGTACTTCTTCTACTACGTGCCGATGTCCGATCTGCTCGCGCTGGGCCTGCTCGTCGTCGCGATCATCGTGGGGGCGGCCGTCGGCTGGGCGTTCGGCGGGCCCGACCGCGGCGTGTCGATCCGCGGCGCGGTCGTCGTCGCGATCGTCCAGGCGGCGGCGATCTTCGCCGACCGCGTCCTGCAGGGCTGGCAGCTCTACGTGAACGCCAGCGTGATCGGCGGGCGTCCGATCGCGACCATCGGGTCGCAGACGCCGAACCTCGGCGGCGACTACTGGATCACGCAGCTCGACAAGGCCACGCACCTCGTGCTGCCGACGATCGCGCTCGTCGTGATCTCGTTCGCGACGTACACGCGCTACCAGCGCGGCGCGATGCTCGAGGTGCTCAACCAGGACTACATCCGCACCGCCCGCGCCAAGGGCCTGCCGGAGCGGGTGGTCATCGTGCGGCACGCGCTGCGCAACGCGCTGATGCCGCTGGCGTCCGTCGTGCCGATCGACATCATCACGATGATCGGCGGCGCGGTCCTCACCGAGACGATCTTCTCGTGGGCCGGCATGGGCCGCATGTTCGTGAACGCGCTCATGCTCTCCGAGATCGATCCGGTCATGATCTACATCATGATCACCGGCGCGCTGGCCATGATCGCGAACCTGGCCGCCGACTTCCTGTACGCCATCATCGACCCCAGGATTCGGGTGAACGCATGAGCAACCAAGATCCCCGTCTCGATCCGCGGCTGGGCGCCGCGCCCGACGATGCGGTCACCGACGATCTGTCCGCCGAGGAGCACGGCCGCGGCGAGGGCGTCGGCGAGGCCAAGGAGGTGGAGGGCCTCTCCCAGGGGCAGCTCGTCTGGCGCCGGTTCATCCGGCACAAGGGGGCCATGTTCGGCCTGGGCGTGCTGATCGCCGTCATGCTGCTGTCGACCCTCACGATGGGGATCGGCCCGATCCCCGGCCTGTGGCACGTGCAGAACTTCAACTCGCCCGGCGACGTCCTGAACGGCGGGACGCCGACGCTGCAGATCCCCGGACTGTTCGGCGGCACGACCTTCGCGATCGGCGAGCACCCGTTCGGCCAGAACAACATCGGCCAGGACATGTTCGCCCTCGTCATGAAGGGCGTCCAGACGTCGCTGTTCGTCATGTTCTGCCTGAGCGCGATCGCGCTGCTCGTCGGCGTCACCGTCGGCGCGCTCGCGGGGTACTACCGCGGCGTCCTCGACCAGGTGCTCATGCGGATCACCGACCTCGTCATCACCCTGCCCGTCATCGTGCTCGGCGCGGTGCTCGGCAAGCTCGTCGGCATCCTGCCGATCCGCTTCAACGCGACCCCCGAGCAGACGCTGGCGATCAACAACAACATGCCGCTGATCCTGTCGGTCGCGCTCGGCCTCGTGCTGTGGACGAGCCTCGCCCGCCTCGTGCGGTCCGAATTCCTCGGCCTCCGCGAGCGCGAGTTCGTGGACGCCGCCCGCGTCGCCGGCGCGAGCGACTGGCGCATCATCACCAAGCACATGCTGCCGAACGCCGTCGGCGTCATCATCGTGAACACGACCCTGCTGATGAGCTCGGCCGTCACGCTGGAGGCGGCGCTGTCGTACCTGAACTTCGGTATCCGGCCGCCGAGCGTGTCGCTGGGCTACCTGATCACCGAGAACCAGGGTGCGTTCGCGACCCGGCCGTGGCTGTTCTGGTGGCCCGGCCTGTTCATCGTCCTGCTGGCGCTGGCCGCGAACTTCATCGGCGACGGCCTGCGGGACGCCTTCGACCCGCGCATGCGCAAGATCCCCTCGGCCCGGCAGATGCGCCTGGCCACCCACCAACTGCCGGCCGACCAGGGCGTCCCGACGGCCGCCGCCGGCGCGACGGCGGCGTCCGAGAAGAGCGGGGCGAGCGAGACTGACGGCCCCACGAAGGAGGAGCGATGAGCACCAGCGCCGAGCAGGCGGGCGCCGCAGGCGGCGGCCGCGGCGGCTTCGGGAGTGCCGTCAAGCTGTCGCGCAGTACCGGGGGCGAGGTCGCCAAGGGCGACACGATCCTCGACGTGACCGACCTGTGCGTGAACTTCTGGGTGAACGACGAGTGGTTCGTCGCCGCCGACCACGTCGACTACACGCTCCACGCCGGCGAGGTGCTGGCGATCGTGGGGGAGTCGGGGTCGGGCAAGACGCAGTCGTCCATGAGCCTCATCGGCCTGCTGCCGCCCAACGGGCGAGCGACGGGCTCGGCGAAGCTGAAGGGCGTCGAGCTGGTCGGGATGTCGCAGAGCCGCATGCGCGAGGTGCGGGGCAACGAGATCTCCGTGATCTTCCAGGAGCCGATGACCGCGCTCAACCCGGTCTACACGGTGGGCTTCCAGATCGTCGAGACGCTGCGGACCCACTTCCTGATGGCCCCGACGGCGGCGAAGGAGCGGGCGCTGGAGCTGATGCGCCTGGTCGAGATCCCCGACCCCGAATCCAGCTTCTACAAGTTCCCGCACCAGCTCTCCGGCGGCCAGCGGCAGCGCATCATGATCGCCCAGGCTCTGGCCTGCGACCCGAAGCTGCTCATCGCCGACGAGCCGACGACCGCGCTCGACGTCACGGTGCAGGCCGAGATCCTGAAGCTGATGCGCGAGCTGCGCGAGCGGGTGAACGCCGGCATCATCCTGATCACCCACGACATGGGCGTGGTGGCCGACATGGCCGACACGATCATCGTGATGAAGGACGGCCGGGTCGTCGAGCACGGCACGTCCGACCAGATCTTCCACCACCCGCAGCACCCCTACACGCAGGCGCTGCTGGCGGCCGTGCCGCACCTGGGGACGGCGTCCGACGACGTGACCGGCCACCCGGCCACCCTCGTCGCCCGCGACGACGTGCCGGTCCCCGCGCGCGAAGGCGACCCGAACGTCACGCCGGCCCTGCTGCTGGACGACGTCGAGATCACCTACCCCAAGCAGGGACGCCGCCCCGCGTTCACCGCGGCGCGGCACATCAACCTGCGGGTCGACCCGGGCGAGGTCGTCGGCCTGGTCGGGGAGTCCGGCTCGGGCAAGACGACGATCGGGCGGGCGTCCGTAGCCCTGCTGCCGATCAGCGGCGGACGCCTCTCCGTCGCCGGCGTGGACCTGAGCGGGGCCACGCGCGCCGACCTGAAGAACTTCCGCCGGCAGGTGGGCATCGTGTTCCAGGATCCGGGCAGCTCGCTCAACCCGCGGCTGCCCGTCGGTGAGTCCATCGGCGAGCCGCTGCTGCTGCACGAGGGCCTCAAGGGCGCCGAGATCAGCAAGCGGGTGGAGGGCCTGCTCGACTCGGTCGAGCTGCCGCGCAGCATGCGCAACCGCTACCCGCACGAGCTCTCGGGCGGCCAGCGGCAGCGCATCGGCATCGCCCGGGCGCTGGCACTGAACCCGAAGCTGCTCATCGCCGACGAGCCGACCTCGGCGCTCGACGTGTCGGTGCAGGCGCGCGTGCTCGACCTGTTCCGCGACCTGCAGACCGAGCACGGCTTCGCGTGCCTGTTCATCAGCCACGACCTGGCCGTCGTCGAGCAGGTGTCGAGCCAGATCGCGGTCATGCACATGGGCTCGCTGGTGGAGGTCGGGCCGACGGAGGACATCGTCCAGCGCCCGCAGCACCCCTACACCCAGCGGCTGCTCTCGGCCGTCCCGGTGCCCGACCCCGACCAGCAGCGTGAACGTCGCGAGCTGCGCGATTCGATCATTGAGCAGGAGCACATCGTCAGCTGATTGTCCGCCATGATGGAGGCGTCCCCGACCGGCCGTCACGGCGAAGGAGCACGCCATGCGTGAGGTACCACCACTCGATCTCGGACAAGGCAAACGAATCGGCATCCTCACCAGCGGTGGGGATGCCCAGGGAATGAACGCGGCCGTCCGCGCCGTCGTGCGCACCGCACTCACCTTCGGGGCGGACGTGTTCGCCATCTACGAGGGCTACCAGGGCATGATCGACGGCGGCGAGGGCGTCCGCCAGTTCGGCTGGAACGACGTCGGCAACACGCTGCACAAGGGCGGCACGATCATCGGCACGTTCCGCAGCAAGGAGTTCCGCGAGCGGGCGGGGCGTCGCAAGGCGGCCGCCAACCTCGTCCGGAGCGGCATCGACCGGCTCGTCGTGATCGGCGGTGACGGCAGCCTCTCGGGGCTGAACGCCTTCAGCCAGGAGTGGCCGAGCCTGCTCGCCGAGCTCGTGGACGCCGGCGAGATCAGCCAGGCGGACGCCGACGCGCACCCGCGCCTGCGCTTCGCCGGGCTCGTGGGCTCGATCGACAACGACCTGGTCGGCGTCGACATGACGATCGGCGCCGACTCGGCGCTGCACCGCATCATCGACGCGATCGACGCGCTGACGTCGACGGCGGCGTCCCATCAGCGCAGCTTCGTCGTCGAGGTGATGGGACGCCACTGCGGCTACCTCGCCCTCATGGCCGCGATCGCGGGCGGCTGCGACTACGTGCTCATCCCGGAGAGCCCGCCCGCCGACGGCTGGGAGGACCGCATGTGCGCCGAGCTGCGGCGCGGCCGGGCCGCCGGACGCCGCGACTCCCTCGTGATCGTCGCCGAGGGCGCCACCGACCGGGCGGGCAACGCGATCCGCGCGGACGACGTCCGGCGGATCATCGAGGAGCGGCTGGGGGAGGACACGCGCGTGACGATCCTCGGCCACGTCCAGCGCGGCGGGACGCCGAGCGCGTTCGACCGCTGGTGCAGCACCTGGCTCGGCTACGCGGCGGCGCTCGAGGTGCTCGCCGACGACGGGCCCGAGGAGGGCCCGGTCATCGGGCTCAAGGGCAACCGCGTCACCAAGGTGCCTTTGATGGACGCCGTCCGCCGGACGCGCGAGGTGCCCGAACTCATCGCGGCGTCCGAGTACGACCAGGCCATGGAGTACCGCGGCGGCAGCTTCATGGAGATGGACCGGATCTTCCACGAGATGGCCGAGCCGGCCCGCGTCCAGGTGGACGAGGACACCAAGCGCATCGCGATCATCCACGCCGGTGGGCTCGCGCCCGGCATGAACACGGCCGCCCGGGCGGCCGTCCGCCTCGGCATCAGCCGCGGGCACGCGATGCTCGGCGTCCAGGGGGGCTTCGTCGGGTTGGCGGCCGGCGACGTCTCGCCGCTGTCCTGGAGCGACGTCGAGGGCTGGACGGGCGACGGCGGGGCGCACCTCGGGCTGCGCCGCCGCATCCCGACCATCGAGGAGCTCTACCCCATCAGCCGCGCGCTGGAGGAGCACCACGTGGACGCCCTCCTCGTCATCGGCGGGTGGAACGCCTACCAGGCCGCCTACCTGCTGAACCACGAGCGCGAGCGGTATCCGGCGTTCCGGATCCCGATCGTGTGCGTCCCGGTCAGCATCGACAACAACCTGCCCGGCTCCGAGATCGCGATCGGCACCGACACCGCGCTGAACACGATCGTGGAGACCCTCGACCGGGTGAAGATGTCGGCCGAGGCCGTGCGGCGGGTGTTCGTCGTGGAGACCATGGGCCGCTATTGCGGCTACCTCGCGCTCATGAGCGGCCTCGCCGCGGGCGCCGAGAAGGCCTATCTGAACGAGGAGGGCATCACCCTCGACAAGCTCAACGACGACGTGCGGTGGCTGAAGGAGAGCTTCTCGGCAGGGCGCGAGCTGGTGCTCGCGATGCGCAACGAGAAGGCGAACGAGCACTACACCACGGACTTCATCGCGGGGCTGTTCGAGGAGGAGAGCCACGGGCTCTACGACGTCCGGTCGACCGTGATCGGGCATCAGCAGCAGGGCGGCGTCCCGACGCCGTTCGACCGGCTCCTGGCGACCCGGCTGGTGTCGCGCGCGCTGCGCCTCGTCACCGAGCAACTGGACGCCGGCACCGACGAGAGCTTCTACCTCGGCCTGGTCGAGGCGAAGGTCCGGGCGCAGCCGTTGGCGGGGATGATGGGCCAGATGGAGGTGGAGCACCGGCGTCCGAAGAAGCAGTGGTGGCTCGACCTGCGCGACGTGGTCGGGGCCGTCTCCGTCGAGCCGCAGGGCAGACAGGAGGCCTAGGGCGGGCCGCAGGCCCGCGTGGCGGGCTCAGCCGAGGCTTTCGGCGGCCTCGAGCCAGGCGAGCTCGAGGCCGTCCTTCGCCTCGGTCTGGGCGGACAGCTCGGCCTGCAGCTCGGCGAGCTTGCCGTAGTCGGACGCATGCTCGGCCATCTGCGCGTGGATGGCCTCGATGCGGCGTCCGACCTTGTCGAGCTGCGATTCGAGCCGCGACAGTTCCTTCTTCGCCAGCCGGGTCTCGGCGGCGCTCGGCCCGTTCGAGGCGGACGCCGCGGGTGCCGGCCCTGCGCCCCGCGCCGAGACGGGCGTGGCGGACTCGCGCCGACGGCGTCCCTCGAGGTACTCGTCGACGCCGCCGGGCAGCAGCACGCAGCGGCCGTCGCCGACGAGCGCGTAGGTGACGTCGCAGACGCGTTCGAGGAAGTACCGGTCGTGCGTGACGACGACGAGGGTGCCGGGCCAGGTGTCGAGGTAGTCCTCGATCACGGTCAGCGTGTCGATGTCGAGGTCGTTCGTGGGCTCG